>JBIIFR010000315.1:0-2602 GCA_044237215.1 Gaiellales bacterium | reverse complement strand
GAGGCGCGGCGGCTGACGACTGAGGCCCTGCGGCTCTTCCACGACGCGGCGCGCGGCGGGTTCTACCTCGCCTCCGCCGACGGCGAGCAGCTCGTCGCACGCACCAAGAGCGTGGAGGACCAGCCGTCGTCGAGCGGGTCGTCGCTGATCTCCTCGTGCCTGCTCCGCCTCGGGCGCATCTACGGCGACTACGCGTGGGAGGAAACAGCGCTGCACAGCGTCGACGCCGTGCGGGCGGTCATGGAGCGCCATCCGCACGTATTCGGCACGCTGCTCGGCGTCATCCAGCAGGCCACGACCCTGCCGCGGGAGATCGCGATCGTCGGCCCACCCGATGATCCCCGCACGCTCGCCCTGCGCGCGGTCGTCGATCGCCGCTTTGCGCCATGGGACATCGTCGTCATCGGCGATCCGGCCGACCCACGCTGCGCGGACGTCCCGTTGCTCGCCGGCCGCGACCTCGTCGACGGTGCACCGGCGGCCTACGTCTGTGAGCGCATGGCCTGTCGCACGCCGCTCGTGGATCCCGAGGAGCTGCGCGCGGCGCTCGCGTAGGTCCGCGCACGTCTCGTCGGTCGGCGTCGCTCGCCGGGCGCACGAGACACGGCATCGTCGTCGGCATGCCAACCATCCAGCGCGACGCCCTCCACGCCTTTGTCGATCGCCAGCTCCTCAAGATCGAATCCACGCCTATCCCACCCGAGCTGACGGGGCTCGCCGCCTCGGAGCGCCTGCAGCCCGACGAGATCCTGGCGCTCTGGTTCGGCGCCGGCATTGCCAGCCAGATCGGCATGGTGCTCGCGATGGAGCCGGGCACGTTCGTCGAGCCGTGGCCCGAGGTGGAAGCGGATCAAGAAGCGCCCGACGAGCCAGTCACCCCCGCGGAGCCGCAGTCCGACAGCGTGGAGCAACCACCTGAGGCGGCGTAGGCCTGCGTCAGTCCAGCAGGTAGCGCAGCACGGCGATCGTGGTGTGGAGGCGGTTCTCCGCCTCGTCCCAGACGACCGACTGGGGACCGTCGAGCACCTCGGCGGTCACCTCTTCGCCACGGTGCGCGGGGAGGCAGTGCATGAAGATCGCGTTCGGTGCGGCCTGCGCCATCAGCGCGGCATCAACCTGGTAGCCGGCGAAGGCGGCGAACTTCTCGTCGGCCTGCGACTCCTCACCCATCGAGACGAAGACGTCGGTGACGACCACGTCGGCCCCGGCGACGGCTTCGATCGGATCGCGCAGCTCGGTTAGCGAACCACCGTGCTCGGCTGCGATCAGCCCCGTCGCCGCCATTACCTCGGCGTCGGCGTCGTAGCCCTCGGGCGCCGCGATACGGACGTGCATGCCAGCCAGCGCGGCGGCCTGGGCGAGCGAGTGGAAGACGTTGTTGCCGTCGCCGACCCACGCGATCGTCTTGCCCTGCAGCTCGCCGAGGTGCTCCTCGATCGTCATCAGATCGGCCAGCGCCTGCAGTGGATGATGGGTGTCGGTCAGCGCATTGACGACGGGGATCGTCGCGGTGCGTGCGAGCTCTTCGACGTCAGCGTGCGCGAAGGTGCGGATGAAGATCGCGTCGCACATGCGCGAGAGAACCTGTGCCGTGTCGGCAATCGGCTCGCCGCGGCCGAGTTGAAGCTCGTCGCCGCGGGTGAAGATCGGATGCCCGCCAAGGCGCACAACGGCGGTCTCGACCGAGACGCGTGTGCGGGTCGATGCCTTCGTGAAGTGCATCAGCACGGTGCGCCCGGTCAGGCGTCCGTGCACCGAAGCCGGGTCGGCCTTGCAGGCACGCGCATCTGCGATCAGCGCATGCAGCGTGGGGGCGTCGAGATCGCCGATGGTGAGGAGATGCCGCGTCATGGAAGGCGGCAGGATACCCGTGCCCCGCGCTACTTGGGGTAGTACGACGGGATGTCGCTCAGATCCGTTGACGCGTCGACCTCGATGCGCCAGCCATTGGGGTGCTTCGTGTCGGCGCGCACGCCATCCTCGGCGATGCCCGCATCGGCCAGCCATTCGTTGTTCCGCGTGGCCGGTGGCCAGGCCCCGCCGTGGCCCCAGTTACCGACGCGGATCAGGAATTTGCGTGCGGGATTGGCAGCATGAATCGCGCGTGCCAGCGTCGGCATCTGCTCCTGCGGGCTGATCTCGTCGTTGACGGACCAGTACATGATCAGCGTCTGATTCGAGTTCGCGAGATTGGCAGCAAACGTCAGCGGGCTGCGCTCGGCGAAGCAGGCAGGGGCGAGGTATGGCGTGCCCTGGCACTCCTGAAAGAGCGCGCGCTGACGGATCGTCGGCAGCTTCCAGAAGCGCTTGCTCATGTCGATCGGCGCATCCATGGCGACGATGGTCTGTGCCATCGCCGGGTACTTCACGCCGAACAGCAGCGCCTCCTGGCCGCCCATCGAGCCGCCGGCGGCGACCTGTCGATTCGTGTCGATGCGCAACCCCGGTAGGCGGGCGCGCAGGAACTGCACGATCTTGGCGTTGTCGGCGAGGTTCTCGGGCGAGCCGTACGAGTAGCCGCGGGCGTAGCGCCCGGTGCCGTCGATGCACGCCACGACGAACCCGTACGTGCCGGGGGCATTGCCGAACGTCTGGTTGCAAA
>JBIIFR010000005.1:0-14403 GCA_044237215.1 Gaiellales bacterium | reverse complement strand
GAGGACTGGATCGTGGCGCGCGACTTCCTCCGCGCCAAGCTCGCCGAGATCCCCGGCGTCACTCACGAGCAGGACGAGTGCGGCAACATCTGGGCCACACTGCCCGGCGCGCGTCCCGAGGTCGTGGTGGTCGGCAGCCACGTCGACGCCGTGCCGCGCGGCGGCTGGCTCGACGGCGTGCTCGGCGTGATGGCTGGCCTCGAGGTGCTGCGCGCCGCCGCAGCCGCTGGCACGCCGTCCTGCACGGTCAAGCTCGTCGACTGGGCCGACGAGGAGGGCGCCCGCTTCGGCCGCAGCCTGCTCGGCTCCTCAGCCTTCGCCGGCACGCTCGAGATCGACGACGTCAAGGAGTTCACCGACCGAGACGGCATCCGCCTTGACGACGCGCTCAAGGCAATGGGAGTCGACCTCGCCCAGTCGCACCTGGCGAAGCGCCGCATCGCTGACGTCGAGGCCTACCTCGAGCTGCACATCGAGCAGGGCCCGGTACTGGAGAGCGAGGGCCTCGCCGTCGGCGCCGTGCTCGGCACCGTCGGCGTCGAGCGCTACACCGTCACCTTCCGCGGCCAGGCCGCGCACGCCGGCTCCACGCCGATGCTGCACCGCAAAGACACGTTCTCCGCCGCTGCGCGCTTCGCGCTCCTCCTGCGCGACATCGCCATCGCGCACGAGGGCGTCTCGACGATCGGTAACGCCACCTGCACGCCGGGTGTTGTCACCGCGGTGCCGGGCGTCACGGAGATCCTGGTTGACCAGCGCCACATCGACGCCGACACGCTGGCGGCGATGAACGCCGCTGCGCGCGTCGCAGCGCAGCAGGCTGCCGAGGAGTTCGGGTGCACCGTCGAGTGGGAGCAGCTCTGGCGGATCCCGCCGATCCCGTTCGACCCCGCGCTGATCGAGGATGCGCGTGCCGCGGTGCGCGAGGTGACGGGTACCGATCGCGCGCTGCCATCCGGCCCGCTCCACGATGCCGCTGAGATGGCGCGGATGGTGCCGACGGTAATGCTGTTCGCGTCGTCAACCAACGGCCTCTCGCACTGCATCGAAGAGGACACACCGGAAGAGCACCTCCTGCTCGCCGCCGAGGCCTTCGGGATTGCCGTTGGGCGCGCGATCGACCGCGTGGGGTCGCTCTAGCGCGCGTCCCGCGGAGGCGCTCGATGCGCCTCCGCGGGATCGTGCCTACCCCGCGAACTGCGGGATGATCTCCTTGCCGTACACGTCGATCGTGCGCTCGCGATCGCCGGCCATCAGATAGATGTTGTAGTGCTTGACGCCGATCGACTCGAGCTCCTTGAGCTTGGCGACGTGCTGCTCGACGGTGCCGAGGATGCTGAAGCGGTCCGCGGTCTCGTCGTCGACGAACTCGCCGTGAGCGGCGCCCTCGCGGGAGTGGTCGTCGTAGTTGTAGAACTCGCGGCGCTCCATGTAGGACGTCAGCGCGTCGGGCAGCTCGGACTTGTCGTAGCGCTGCAGCAGGTCGAACACGTGGTTCGAGACCATTGCTGGGAACCAGCGCGAGGCGTCGCGGGCGGCGGCCATGTCGTCCATCAGCACCGCGGGGGCGCAGACGATCGGCTCGAGCAGGTCGGGGTCGCGGCCCGCCTCCTCGGCAGCCTTGCGGGCGAGGCCCATGATCCAGAGGATGATCTCCGGGTCGGCGAGCTGGATGATCACGCCCTCGGCGTGGCGCCCCGCGACCGCGAGGGCCTTCGGGCCGTAGCCGGCGAGGTAGAACGGGATCTCCGGGAGATCCGCGGCCCAGGCGAGCTGGAGTTCCTTGCCGTTCCACTCGGTCTTGCGACCGTTCATCAGGTCCTTCATCATCGCCGTCGCCGCCTCGTACTCGGCGACCTTGACGGGCTGCAGGCCGATGTAGCGGCGCGCAGAATCACCGCGACCGATACCGAAGACCATGCGGCCGCCCGAGATGTCGTTCAGCGTCGCGTGCGCCGACGCCGTCACGGTCGGCTCGCGCGTGCCCGGGTTCGTCACGCACATGCCGAGCTTGATGCGCTCCGTGCCGAGCGCAGCGGCGGTCAGCAGCGGGTACGGGTCCTGCCACAAGACGTGCGAGTCGTAGGTCCAGCCGATCTCGAAGCCGTTGTCCTCGGCCTGCTTGAACAGGCGGACGAGATCGGTGTACGGCGGGTCGGGGAGGACGGTGATTCCGAAGTGCATAGTCAGGGCCTCCTAGGCGTCCGCGTGCTGCTTGAAGAATGAGGTAACGAGCTCGGTGGCCTCCGCGGGGCACTCGAGCAGGCCGGCATGGCCGATCTCGGTGAACTCGTGCACCGTCGCCCAGTCGCCGATCGCATCGGCGATGTCGTGTGCGCTGAAGCCGCCCGTCGCGAGGCGCGGCGGCGTCATCGTGTCGCGCGAGCCGTTCGTGAACAGGATCGGGCGCTTGATCTCGCGGGCAAGGTGCTCGTTGTCCATGTTCTCCATGGCGAGGCAGGCCCAGCGGATCGTGTACGGCGGGTTGAGCCGGATCACGTGGCGAACGAGGTCGAACGTGCCCGGGTTGTCGGCGAGGAACTGGTCGCCGACGGCCTGGATCGTGACGAGGTCGCAGAAGTCGTCCAGCGGCATCGCCTCCGCCATCTTGCGCCAGGTGCCGAAGTAGACCTTGCGGTACAGGTCGCAGCGCGCCATGCCGCAGTCGGCGCAGGCCGCGATCGTCCGCTCCGGGTACTTGCCGACGAACGCGATCGTGACCATGCCGCCCATCGAGGTGCCGTGGACGAACACGCGGTCGAGGCCGAGGGCGTCGAGCAGCAGCGCGCCCTCGTCGGCCCAGTTCTCGACGGAGTGCTCCGTGTTGGGACAGTCGGAGCGGCCGTAGCCCGTGGCGTCGAAGGAGAGCAGACGGAAGCCGCGCTCGCGGAAGCCGTCGTTGACGAAGCCGAAGTTGTGGCGGCCGAACAGCGAGCCGCCGAACTGCATCACGATCGGGCCGTCCTCGGGGCCGGTCAGCTCGTAGTAGATGCGGTTGTCATTCGCCAGTGTGACGAAGGGCATTGGTCTCTCCTCCTTGGTCTCCCGGCGGGCTAGGACGAGCGGCGCGCACGGGGTATCCTCTCCTGACCGGAGAGTATCCGGGGTCGAGGAGAAAGGGAAACCGCGCATGTCGGGAGAGCTTGAGGGACGTGTGATTGTGGTGACGGGTGCAGCCGGAGGTATCGGCCGTGCGACCGCGGCGCGGCTGGCCGAAGAGGGTGCGCTGCTCGTGCTGTCCGACCGCGAGCCGGCGGTTGAGGAGGTCGCTGCCGAGCACGGGGCCGCCTGGTGCGTCGCCGACGTCACGCTGGCGGGCGATTGCGCGCGCATCGCCGAGGCAGCGCGTGCCGTGCACGGGGGCGTCGACGTCCTCGTCAACAACCACGGCGCCATCGTCGGTGCGCCCTTCCTCGAGACGACCGAGCAGCAGTGGGACTTCGTGCACAGCGCCGTGCTCAAGAGCGTCTTCCTGGTCTCCAGCGCGGTGATCCCCCTGATGGCAGGACGCACGGGCGCGAACGTCGTCAACATCGCCAGCACCGGTGGCATCAAGGCGCTCCCAGCGATGAGCGCCTACGGCGCGGCCAAGGCTGGTGTGATCCACCTGTCCAAGGGCATGGCGATCGACCTCGCCGCGCAGGGCATCCGCGTCAACGCGATCTGCCCGGGCGTCATCGACACGCCCCAGCCGCGCCAGTTCGTGGCGGGGCTCGCCGACCCCGAGGCCGCCTTCGCCGCGTTCGAGCCGATGCATCCGATCGGCCGTGTCGGCCGCCCCGACGAGGTCGCCGATGCGATCTGCTTCCTGGCGAGTGACCGAGCCTCGTTCGTGACGGGTTCCGCGTTCATCGTCGACGGTGGGATGACGGCGGTATGAGGCGCGTCCTGATCACCGGCGGGGCCTCCGGCATCGGCGCGGCGGCCGTCGCCCGCTTCCAAGAGGATGGCTGCCGCGTGGCCGCGCTCGACGTCGACGAGGCGATGCTGGCGCAGTGCGGCGCCGACGTGCGCGCCGTCTGCGACGTCTCCGACGACGCCTCCGTCGATCGCGCCGTCGAGCAGGCCGTGACCGAGCTCGGTGGCCTCGACGTCGTTGTCGCCGCTGCGGGCGTCGCCTCGCGCGGCTCCGTCGTGGAGTGCACACCGCGGGAGTTCGGTCGTGTGATGAGCGTCAACGTGCGCGGCGTCTACCTGACCTGCCGCGCGACGATCCCGCACCTGCGCAGCGCCGGCGGCGGCGCGATCGTCGTCGTCGCCTCCCAGCTCGGGATGGTCGCGGTGCCCGATGCGGCGGCCTACTGTGCCTCGAAGGGCGCTGCCGTCAACCTCACCCGGGCGATGGCGCTCGACCACGCCGCCGAGGGGATCCGCGTCAACTGCGTCTGCCCGGGACCGACGGATACGCCGCTCGTTGAGCGCTTCTTCGCAGAGTCCGGCGACGCCGACGCGACGCGCAAGGCATTCGAGGACGCGGGCGTCATCGGCCGTCTGATCGAGCCGGCCGAGATCGCGGAGGCGATCGCGTATCTGGCCTCGGAGCGCGCGCAGGCGACCATCGGGACGGCCCTCGTCGTGGACGCGGGCTATACCGCGCGCTGACGGCTAGAAGTACTGCTTCGGCGGATCGACCGGGATGACCTTGGTCCCGGCCCACTTGTCGCCGAGGCGCTGGCGACGGTTCTCGCCCGTCACGATGATCCAGAGGATTCCGAGTGCGTAGGGCGTGAAGTACGGGAAGAGGTCGAGCGGGCGGGCCAGCGTGCGCTTGACGGCGGCCATCCGCGTCAGCGCCGCGCCGCCGCCCATGACGACCTTGATGCGGGTGGCGCGCTTGCCGGGCGTCTGCCCGTTCCAGAGGTACTCGAACAGGCCGTAGTAGAGCAGCCACCAGATGACGTAGAAGAAGTAGACCCAGGTCGGCAGGGTGAACGATCCGTCGGGCTTTTGCTCGCGGGTGAACACGCTGAGCCAGAAGAGGAAGACGGTGATCACGCCGAAGTCGAGGCAGCCGGCGAGGATACGGATGCCGAGCCCACAGGGCGCCGGTCCGAACGAGCCCTCGACGATGATGCGGCGTGCTTCGGCGGAATCCACGCCCGAAGGGTTGCAGCATCGACGCGCCGAGGTCGCCGCATCCCGCGTTCGCCCGGGCGCACGGTAGGCTGCCGCCATGGACTCCGTGGGGTTGATCGGCTGCGGCAACATCGGCGGGCGCGTCGCGCAGGTGCTGGTGCGGGAGGGCTTTGCGGTGCGGGCCTGTGACGCGGATCCGGCGCGCGCCGCGGCGGTCGGCGCCGAACCGGCCACGCTGGCCGACGTCGCTGCGCAGCCGCTCGTGCTGCTGTCCCTGCCGTCGTCCCGCGAGGTTGAGGCCGTCGTGGAGGGCCCGGGCGGCCTGCTCGAGCAGGGCGCGGAGGGGCTGGTCATCGTCGACCTCACGACGGCTGATCCGGCCTCGACGCGGCGACTGCACGCGCGCTGCGCCGAGCGCGGCATCCGCTTTGTCGATGCGGGGGTGACCGGCGGTGCCGCGGCGGCCGCGGCCGGCACGCTCGTCGTCCTCGTGGGGGGCGACGAGGACGCGATCGCGGCGGCGCGACCGGTGCTCGAGGCGATCGCCGCGCAGATCCTGCTGATGGGGCCGAGCGGCGCAGGACACGCGACGAAGGCCGTCAACAACGTCCTCAACGCCGTCACGCTGGCGGCGACGGGCGAGGCGATGCTGGCCGGCGTCGCGGCAGGTCTCGATCCCACGCGACTGCTCGAGGCGATCAACGCGGGCAGCGGTGCCTCTTGGGCGAGCGCGAATCGCTTCCCCCGCATCGTCGCGGGTGAGGACATGCCCGGCGGGCTGTCTGTCGAACTGATGGCCAAGGACGTCGACGTGTTCCTACGTCTCGCCGCCGAGGCGGGCACGCCGACGGCGATCGCCGAGGCCTGTGTCGCCACGTACCGCGCAGCGATCGCGGCCGGCTATGGCGATCAGGTCGCCAACGCGATCGTCACCGCCATGAGCGAGGACAACCCGCTACACGAGCGCTGAGCGTGCAAATCTGGATCCGGATCCAGATTTGCCAAAAATGGGCAGATTTGGATCCGGATCCAGATTTGCCAGCGACGTGCAGATCCGGATCCGGATCCAGATCCGCACGTCGCGGCAGGCGGCGCTAGGCCAGATCGCCCTGGCGCGCCACGTCGAACGGGATGCGCTTGAGGAACTTGCCGTGGCCCGGCTGGGTCTTGATCTCGCCCTGGTCGAACACCGTCGTGCCGCGGCACAGCGTGCTGCGGACCGAGCCGGCGACGGTCTTGCCGTCCCAGAGGTCGTAGCTGACGTTCATGAACGACGTCGCCGTCGAGAACGTGAACGACTTGTTCGGATCGAAGATCACGATGTCGGCGTCCATGCCGGCCGAGATCGCGCCCTTCGTCGGCATACCGAACTGCTTGGCGATCGCGGTCGACGTGACGTCGACGAGGCGGTTCATCGAGATGCGACCCTCCTTGACGCCGTGCTCCCACATCAGGGGCAGGCGATGCTGGATGGCGGCGAGGCCGTTCGGGATCTTCGAGAAGTCATCCGCACCGAGCGCCTTCTGCGGATCGTCGAACGGGCAGTGATCGGTCGAGATCGACTGCAGGTGACCGTACTTGAGGCAGTCCCACATGAAGTCCTGGTTCGACGCGTCGCGCAGCGGCGGCGAGCAGACGAAGCGCGCGCCCTCGGGGGCGGGGCGCTCGAGGTCCGTGATGTCGGCGAACAGGTACTGGATGCAGGTCTCGCCGTAGGCGGCCACGCCGCGGGCGCGGCCGGCGATGATCTCCTCGGCGGCCGGCTGGCACGAGACGTGCACGATGAACACCGGCGCGTCGGCCTGCTCGGCGAAACGCACCGCGCGGCCCGTTGCCTCGGCCTCGACCCACTCCGGGCGGGTACGGGCGTGCCAGATCGGGGCGGTGTCGCCGCGGCCGAGGGCCTCGCTGATGAGGCGGTCGATGATCCAGCCGTTCTCGGCGTGGACCTGCACGAGACCGCCATGCTCCTTCGACTCCTCGAGCACGCGCATGAAGAGGTCGTCCGTGATCATCAGGACGTCCTTGTAGGCCAGGAACACCTTGAACGACGAGATGCCCTGATCGACCATCTTCGGCATGTCCTTGAACGTGCCCTCGTCGGAGCGCGTGATCGCCATGTGGAAGCTGTAGTCCACGTGCGCTGCGCCTTCGGCGCGACCCATCCACTGATCGAGCGATGACTGGAGGCCGTTGTCCTCCATCTGCAGCGCAAAGTCGACGATCGCAGTCACGCCACCGGCGGCAGCTGCCTGCGTGCCGGTGTTGTAGTCGTCGGCCGTCGTCGTGCCACCGAACGGCATCGACATGTGGGTGTGGTTGTCGATCAGGCCGGGAAGCAGGTAACACCCGGTCGCATCGATCACCTCGGCACCCTCGACGTCGCCGATCTGGCCGACGGCGATGACGGTGTCCCCGTCGATCAGGACGTCGCCCTTGGTGGTCTCTCGCGCATTGACGACGGTGCCGCCGCGGATGATCTTCTTCATCGTTCCTCCTCGCCCGCACGGGCTCTCGCTCTGGCCGCGATCATAGCCGCGCTCGGGCGAAATGCATCGGTCGTCATGGGATTCGCATCGAGAGCGGTATCGTGGCCAGATGCTGGCAATCGGACTGGGCGTGCTTGCGGGAATCCTGTTCGGGCTCCTGACTGTGATGGTGCGGCGCGGTCTGATTCGCCGGTCCGACCCGATTGCGGGCTCCGTCGTCGTGATCGGCGTCGCGATGGTGATCGTGCTGGCGGTCACGCTGATCACCGGCCAGGGCGGCGAGCTGTTCGACCCGGGCATCGCCGCCGTCTACTTCGCGATCGGCCTGATCGCGCCGGGTGCCTCCCAGATCATCTTCATGTACGCCGTGCGCGACGTCGGGGCGAGCCGCGCGGCGATCATGATCGGCACGGCGCCGCTGCTCGCCACGATCATCGCGGTGGTTTTCCGTGACGAGCCGCTCAAGGCCGGACTACTGGCCGGCACCGTGCTGATTGTGATCGGCGGCGCCTCACTCGCCTACGAGCGCAACCTGCCGGCCGGGTTCCGCACGCGCGGCATGGTGCTGGCGTTCCTGTGTGCGCTGACGTTCGCGTGCCGCGACAACGCGATGCGCATGGCGGGTCTCGAGACGGATATGGATCCGCGCGCTGCGACGTCGTGGGCGCTGATCGGCGCGTTCGTCGCCGTCGCGGGCTTCGCGGCCATTACGCGGCGCGGTGCACTGCCGGGCCAGTTGCGCGAGGTGTTTATCCCCTTCCTGCCGGCCGGTATCGTCTTCGGCGCCGCGTACACCACGCTGACGATCGCGCTCGGCGCGGGCAAGGTGACGGTGTTCGCCCCGCTCAACGCGATGCAGTCGATGTGGACCGTGTTGCTGGCCTGGGTGATCCTCGGCCGCTCCGACGGCATCGGCACCCGCGTCGTCGCGGCGATGCTGCTCGTGGTCTCGGGTGGCATTCTGATCGGGGTGTTCCGTTGACGATCATCGATGCCACCGAGCTGCCCGGCCGCAAGGCCTACCGCCTGCTGGTCGACTGCGTCGTGCCGCGCCCGATTGCCTGGGTCTCAACGATGGACGCTGAAGGGCGCGTCAACCTCGCACCGTTCTCGTTCTTCCAGGCCGTCGGCGCTGAGCCGCCGAGCGTCATGCTCGCGATCGGCCGCCATCGCGACGGCGATTACAAGGACACGGGCGTCAACCTGCGGGCGACCGGCGAGTGCGTGATCAACGTCGTCACCGACGAGTTGGCCGAGGCGATGAACGTGACGGCCGGGGAGCACCCGTTTGGCGTCGATGAGCTGCAGCTCGCCGGGCTCTCGGTCGCGCCCTGTCGCCACGTGGCGGCGCCGCGGGTCGCCGAGTCGCCCGTCGCGCTCGAGTGCCGCCTGGCGCAGGAGGTGCCGATCGGCCCGGACGGCGAGAACCGCTACCTCGTGCTGATCCTCGAGATTGTCGCCTTCCACGTGCGCGACGACCTCTACGACGACGGCCGCATCGACCCGCGCAAGCTGCATCCCCTCGGCCGCCTCGGCGGCAATGCGTACAGCCACCCCGGCGAGGTGTTCGAGCTCGAGCGCCCGCCGGCCACGCGCCCGCACTGAGCCCCCGTAGGGGCGGTGCGACGCTAGAGGACGGGCAGGATGGCGATGGCGATCACGTCGAGCGCCACCACCGCGAGCAGCGCGTTGAAGGCGGTAGCGCGCCCGGCCCGCTGCCGGCCGACGAGGGCCGCGCCGACGAGGACCGCGATCAGCGCCGCGGAGACGAGCAACGAGCGCTCGGCCATGGCCGCGGCGACGACACCGGTGCCCAGCGTCAGCAGAAGCCAGCAGAGGCGCGTGGAGGCGCGCTCGCCGAGATGGACGGCGAGGCCTCCGAGCCCGGCGTCCCGATCCGCCGCCAGATCGGGCAGCGCGTTGGCGAGGTGCGCGCTGACGGCGATCAGCGCGAAGGCGGCGATCATCCACAGCGGCGGCCAGCGGTCGTCGAGCCCCAGCGTGAGAAACGGCGGCGCCGCAGCGAAGGCCACTGCGTACGGAAGCCACGACCACGCCGTGCGCGACAGTCGCAGGTTGTAGAGCCAGGCCATCGCGAGCGCGAGCAGGTGGAAGGCGCCACCGAGGAGGCCGGCGACGATGACGCTGAGCGGGATCGCAGCCGCGAGGGCGATGAACGCGGCGAGCCAGAGGGCGCGTGGGCTGACGTCGCCGGCCACGGTCGGCTTGGCGGCCCGAGCGGAGCGCGCATCCAGACCGCTGTCGTAGGCGTCGTTGCTCCAGCCAACCGACAGCTGGCCGACGAGGATCGTGACGGCGAGCAAGGCGAGGCTGGGTCCGGACCAGCCGAGGGTCCAGGCGAAGACCGTCATGACGCCGGTGACGCCGATCGTCGGCGCCGCGTGGCAGGCGAGGGCGAAGCCGCGCAGCCGACGCAGCGGGCGCGTCACCGGCGGGCGCGGCCGCGCATCGGCCTCACGGTGCCAGCCCGTCGGCGCGATCGCGGGCGCTGGCCGCCGGATCCCGCTCGGCGGCCGGGCCGTAGCCGCCGCCGCACGGCCCCATCAGGCAGATGCGATCGCCGGCCCGCGCCTTGCGGTACGGGAACTTGGAGTGCAGCTCCTGCTCGTCGGCCGCCCCACGGTTGAGAATTACGCGTCCGGGTGCGCCGGCCTCGCCGCCGAACAGTCCGGGCGGCGCCCAGATCGAGCCCTCGCCCTCGAGCGAGAAGCCCGTGTCGTCGAGGAACTCGATCTCGCGGATCGACCCGAGACCGCCGCGCCAGCGGCCCACGCCGGCATCACCCTCGCGCAGTTCGTACTGCGTGACGCGCAGCGGATAGTGCGACTCGATGTCCTCGACGGGGTTGTTGCGCGTGTTGGCGTAGAGCGTGTCGACGGCGTCCATGCCGTCCTTGCCGTAGCGCGCGCCGTAGCTGCCCTCGTGGATGTCCATGTACACCCAGTGCTCGCCGTCCTTGAAGCCCGAATAGGAGACGATCCGGAGCGTGCCCGTGCCCGCGCTGACCGCCTCGGGCAGGATCGGTGCGAGCGCGCGCATCAGCGTGTCCGCGACGAGGTTGCCGCCGGAGAAGCGGGCGATCGTCGGGGCGGGGAAGCGGGGGTTGGCGAGGCAGCCCTCGGGGGCCGTGATCGCGATGGCACGGAACAGTCCCGAGTTGGTCGGCACGGCATCGTGCGTGGCGGTGTCGAGCAGGATCGAGCGCAGCGCGACCCAGACGGCGAGGTCGACGGTGCCGACGAAGGGCATGTTCAGCGGCAGGTCGATCTGGGGCGACGTGCCCGCGAGATCGACCGTCAGCTCGGAGCCACTGATCGTGACGGCCACCTTGATGACGAGGTCCTTGTAGGCGGGGTCTGGATGATCGGGATAGCCATCGAGTCGCCCCTCGGCCTCGTAGGTGCCGTCGGGCAGTCGCTCGATCTCGCGGCGCATCATGCGGTCGGAGTAGTCCATCACGTCCGCGCAGGCCAGTCGGAACGTGTCGAGGCCGTAGCGCTCGATCAGCTCCTCGAGGCGGGCGGCACCGATCTTGGCGGCCGTGACCTGCGCCTCCATGTCGCCGACCACGAGGTGCGGGGCGCGCACGTTGTCCTTGATGAGCTGCCAGAGGACGCCGTTGACGCGGCCGTCCTCCTCGATCTTGAGCGCGTTGAAGTGCAGGCCCTCGGCGTACGCGTCGCCGGCATCGACGATGCCGCACGTGCCCGGCGAGAGCGCGCCGAGATCGAGATGATGCGCCGTCGTCCCCGAGAACCCGACCAGCTCACCGGCGTGGAAGACGGGCACGATGAAGCCGACGTCCGGCTGGTGCGAGGCGCCGTAGTAGGGGTGGTTGTGGATCACCACGTCGCCGGGCTGCCAGGCCTGCCCGGTCTCGCGAAAGCGCCGCTCGATGCCGCGGACGTAGCCGGGGATTGGGCCCGACTGGAGCGGCGTCGACTGGACCGACTCGCAGAGCTGGTTGGCGTCGACGTCGCAGAGCGCACAGCCGAAGTCCTCCGACTCGCGGATGATCGACGAGTACGACATGCGGGCCAGCTTGTGGCCCATCTCGACGGCGATCGAGTCGAGGCCGCCGGCGATGACGGCGGTGGTGACGGGGTCGAGGCGGCTCATGCCGTGGCCTCCCGGGTCAGGATCAGGTTCCCGGCGGCATCGGCGCAGCCGCTCCAGCCAGGCGGGATCACGGTGGTGGTATCGGCGTGGAGCACGATCGCCGGGCCGGGGAAGGGCGCGTCGAGCGGCAGCTTCGCCCGCTCGAGGAACGGCGTGGCGTGCGGACGCAGCGTGCCGTCCGCGCCGGGGAATAGGACGGGCTGCTCGGCCACGGTCGCCTCGGCGAGGGTCGCGCTGGTGACCGGCAGGGCGTCGACCGTCGGGCGGCGGCCGATCGCCGTGACGCGGGCGTTGACGATCTCGATCGGATCGCCATGCGCCTTGCCGTACTCGCGGGTGTGCAGCTCGTGGAACCCGGCCAGCGCGCTCACGGCGAAGGCGCCGTCCGCGAGCGGTAGGCGTAGCTCGTAGCCCTGGCCGACGTAGCGGCAGTCCAGCGCGCGCGTGACGACAATATCGCCGTCGTCGACGCCGTCCTCGTGCAGCCACGAGCGCAGGAGGCGCTCAATGTCCTCGAGCTCGCTGTTGACACGGTCCGCGTCGACCGCACCCTCGACCATGAAGACCGTGCGCATCTGGTCGTACTTGAGGTCGCTCGTGAGGAGGCCGTTGGCGGAGGTGATGCCCGGATAGGGCGGCACCAGCACCTCGGGGACGTTGAGCAGATCGGCGACTTCGGCCGCGTGGAGCGGGCCGGCACCGCCGAAGGCCACCAGGGCGAAGTCGCGCGGGTCATGGCCCTTCTCGATCGTGCGGGAGCGGATGGCGCGCGCCATGTTGGCGTTGGCGATCGTCAGGATTCCCTGAGCCGTCTGCGCCTCGTCCATCCCGAGCTGGGTGGCCAGTGGCGCGATGGCGGCCTGGGCCGCGTCGCGGTCGAGGCGCATGCGGCCGCCGAGGAAACGGTCGGCGTCGAGCCGGCCGAGCAGCAGGTGGGCGTCGGAGATTGTCGGCTCGGTGCCGCCGTGGCCGTAGCAGGCCGGACCGGGCCGAGCCTTGGCGCTGCGGGGGCCGACGCGGAAGGCGCCGCCCTCGTCGACGTACGCGACGGAGCCACCGCCGGCGCCAATGGCGTGCACGTCGAGCATCGGCACGAGCAGCGGATAGCCGCCCACCCAGGTGTCGCGGGCGGAGGCCTCGGCGACGCCGTGTTCGGTGACGATGCCGATGTCGGCCGAGGTGCCGCCGACGTCGAACGTGATCAGCCGCTGGCGGCCGCTCAGCGCACTGGTCCACTGGCCGCCGAGGATGCCCGCGGCAGGGCCGGACAGGAGCAGCGTGACGGGGCGTTCGGCCGCGGCGCGGACGCTGGCCACGCCGCCACTCGACATCATCACGTGCAGGTCGCCCTGCACACCGAGACCGGCGAGCGCGGCGTCGAGGCGCTCGATGTAGTGGCCGGTCTTGGGGCCGATGAAGGCGTTCATCAGCGCGGTCGTGAAGCGCTCGAACTCGCGGAACTGCGGAACGATGTCCGCGCTCGCGGTGACGAACGCGTCCGGCATGACCTCGCGGACGATCTCCGCCGCGCGGCGCTCGTGCGCGGGGTTGAGGTACGAGAAGAGGAAGCAGATGGCGACGGCCTCGATACCCTCGGCCCTGAGTGCCTCCGCGGCGGCGCGCACCTCGTCCTCGGCGAGCGGGACCAGCACCTCGCCCGACGGCGGCACGATGCGCTCCGTCACGACGTGGCGGTGTGCGCGCTGGGCGAACGGCTGCGCCTGCCAGGGGATGTCCTGGACGACGGAGTAGTGCTGCGGGCGCTGGTGGCGGCCGATGTGCGAGACGTCGCGGAAGCCGCGGGTCGTGATCATCCCCACGCGTGCGCCGTCAAACTCGAGCACGGCGTTCGTCGCCACGGTGGTGCCGTGGAAGACGCCGGTCACGTCGCTCGGCTCGATGCCGGCGATTGCGCAGAGCTCGCGGATGCCGGCAACCATCGCCTCGTCGGGTGCGGCGGGCGTGGAGGGGACCTTGTGGACGTGCACGCCGCCGGTCTCCGCGTCGAACAGCATCAGGTCAGTGAAGGTGCCGCCGATATCGACGCCGATCATGCGGCTCATGTGCCCGCCCCCTGCCGCGCGTAGGCGGCGATCAACGTACCGGGGCAGTTGACGAGCTCCTTCGGCTCGGGCGTCAGGAACGCCTTCGTCTTGGAGGTCGTGATGCCGTAGGCGTGCAGGCCCTCGACCAGCTTGACCGCGCAGGCGACGCCGTCGAGGACGGGCACTCCGAGCGCCTCCTGCATGGCCTTGTCGATCGGTCCCAGGCCGGCGCAGCCGAGCAGGATCGCCTCGGCGCCATCCTCCTCGATCGCCAGGCGGGCGTAGTCGACGATCAGGCGCTTGGTGCGTTCAATGTCCTGCTCGATCTCGAGCACGCTGAGCGGCGTGCAGCGAATCGACGCGCACTTCTCCGTCAGGCCGGCGCGATGGACGGCGTCGGCGATGAACGGCTCGACGCGGGGGATGACGGTGACGATCGACCAGCGGTGCGCCACGAGGCACGCCGTATGCATGGCCGCCTCGGCGATGCCGACCACAGGAACGTCGCTGACCTCGCGGCAGGCGTACAGGCCCGGATCGCCGAAGCACGCGATCACGTAGCCGTCGTACTGCCCCTGCGTCCGCGCGACGGTCTCGAGCGTGTGGTACGCGGCGATCGCCTCGTCGGCGAAACCCTCGATCGAGCGCGGGCC
>JBIIFR010000184.1:0-4033 GCA_044237215.1 Gaiellales bacterium | reverse complement strand
TCCGGGGCGCATGAGCGCGGCTACGTGGCGACGGCGGCGGACGTCGGGCATCGGCTGCGCGTGCGCGTTACGGTCGAGACGGCTGCCGGCACCGACGAGGCCTGGTCCGAGCCAACGGCGCCGGTGGGATACCGCAGTGGGTCGGCGGTCGCTGTGCGGATCGGACCCGAGCCGGGGGCACCGGTGCGCCTCAGCCGCTGGCGGGTCGTCGCGGGCACCGCCGTGCAGGTCACGGGCCGTCTGGACCCCGCCCTCGTGTCGGCGGACGTCCGCCTGCTGCTCGAGCCGACGGTGCAAACCTATGCCGTTGTCGAGGCGCCCGTGGCGATCGACGCCGGGGGCGGTGTCACCGGGTCGGCAGTCCCCGCGGTGAACGCCGTGGCCTGGCTGGAGATCGTGCCTCCGGGCGAGGCGCCCCAGCGGATCCGGCTCGGGCTGGTGGGGGTCCGTCCGCGCATCAGCGTGGCACTCGGCGCCCGGCCCGACGGGCACGACGCCAGCGGGCGCGCACTGCTTCGCGATCTCCGCCTGCTGCCGGGAAGCGTCCTCGCGCCCGCGCTGGCGGGCCTGCGGTTGACGTGGGAGGGCCGACTTCCGGGCGACCGTACGGGCACGGCGGTCTGCCGCTCGACGGAGCGGATCATCAGCGGCGAGCGTGGTCGTCTGCACGGCGGCTGCCGCACGCGGGGCTCCTGGCAGGCGGCGCGCTGGCGCCTCGTCCTCGACCCCGGCACGCGCGATCCCATGGCGGCGCCGTTCCTGCCGGCGGCGAGCGCCTGGGTCGTGCCGCGGGTCGGTGCGCCGCTCCCCCCTGAGGTGCCGGTTCTCCTCCGTTCCTCCGCTACGCTCCCTCCGTGGAACTGACCATCGTCCAAGACCTGATCGAGGCGCATCTGCCGGGCAGCCGCGCGACCGTGACGGACTTCATGGGCGCCGGCGGCGATCACCTGGCCGTGCGCGTCGAGGCCGAGCAGTTCGCCGGCAAGAGCCTGATCGAGCAGCACAAGCTGATCTACGCGGCCGTCCAAGAGCACATGGACTCCGGTGCGATCCACGCCCTCTCCATTACGACCGTCACCCTCGATCCTGGAGCATCCGCATGAGCGTCATGAGCGACGAGCAGATCTACGAGGAGATCGTTGCCATCGTCACCGGCAACCGCGTCGCCCTCTTCATGAAGGGCACCCCGGAGGAGCCGCGCTGCGGGTTCTCGGCCCGTGTCGCCGAGCGTGTGCTCGAGAGCGGCGCCGAGTTCGTCGCCATCGACATCCTGCCGGATCCCCGCATCCGCCAGCAGTTGACGGCGTACTCGAGCTGGCCGACCACACCGCAGCTGTTCGTCGGCGGCGAGCTGATCGGCGGCTGCGACATCGTCGAGGAGCTGCACGCCCAGGGCGAGCTCGAGAAGATCCTCGGCGGCAGCGCCGACGCAGCGTCTTAACAATCTGAACGCGCCCGCAACAGAGGGCAACAGAGACGCAGCACGGCGACAAGGGCAGGTCAATATCGCCCTCCGATGATGGTTGTGGGTTCCGGATCACCTCCGCAACCCGGACCACAGGAGGTCGTTCGATGAACCCGCATCTGCTCAGTGCCATCCGCGAGACCCCGCTCTTCGAGGGGCTGTCCGAGGAGCGTGCCGCGCGTGCCGCCGGCGCGTTCTGCGTCCGCCGCCACGACCGCGGTGAGACCATCTCGGGCGCGGCGGACCATGAGCCCCGCACGTACGTGATGGCCGAGGGCGTTGCCCGCGCCGTGCGCGTCAACGCGGACGGCCGCTGCCTGACCACCGGCCTGGTCGAGTCCGGCATGGTGTTCGGCTGCCTGCCGTTCGCCGGCGACGCGCGATCCGAGCAGGTCGAGGCGCTTGTCGACTGTGACGTGCTGCGCGCCAGCACGGCCGATCTCGAGGCGCTGGCCAGCGTCGATCCCATCGTCGCTCGCAACCTGGCGCGCTCTAACGCCCAGCGGCTGCGCGGCGCCGAGGCGCGGCTCGCCGCCCTCGCCTTCCAGCCCGTCCCGGCCCGGCTGGCCGGTGTCGTGATCGATCTGGCCGACCACTTCGGCAAGGTCACGCCGACGGGTGTCCGCATCGACGTCCGCCTGACGCACGGCGCGCTCGCCGAGATGACCGGCACGACCCGAGAGACGCTGACGAAGGTCTCCGGCTGGCTCCGTGCGGAGGACATCGCCTCGATCGAGCGCCGCATGATCTGGGTGTCCGACTGGGATGCCCTGGTCGAGGTGCACGAGGGCGGGCGCTGCATGCCGGGCCGCACCGCGAAGCTCGGGCTTGAGGTCTAGAGCCCGGCTGGTACGTTGCCCGTGTGAATAGCCTCATTGCCGTCGGATCCATCGCCTACGACACCCTCGAGACGCCGTTTGGTCGCCGTGACCGGGCGCTCGGGGGGTCGGCGGTGCACTTCGCCCTCGCCGCCAACCTCTTCACCGACGTCGGCGTGGTCGGCGTGGTGGGAGACGACTTCGACGGCGAGCCGGTGCTCGTCGAACGCGGGATTGACACCAGTGGCATCCAAGTCGTCGCCGGCGGCGCCACGTTCGCGTGGGAGGGACGCTACGGCTTCGACCTCAACGTCGCAGAGACGCTCGATACCCGCCTCGGGGTGTTCGAGCAGTTCGATCCCCAACTGTCGGACGAGCAGGCCAAGGCCCCGGTGCTCTTCCTCGGCAACATCGTCCCGGACCTCCAGCGCTCCGTCCGTCGCCAGTCGCAGGCCGGCTTCGTCGCACTCGACTCGATGAACCTCTGGATCGAGATCGCCAAGGACGCGCTGCTCGGCGCGATCGGCGAGGTCGACTGCGTGATCCTCAACGACGGCGAGGCGCGCCAGCTGACGGGGGAGGCCACGCTCACCAAGGCAGCCCGCGCGATCTCCGCGCACGGCCCGCGCATCGTCGTGATCAAGCGCGGCGAGTACGGCGCCGCGCTGTTCGTCGACGGCGCCTTCTTCGGCGTGCCCGGCTACCCGCTCGAGGAGGTCTTCGATCCGACCGGCGCAGGCGACTCGTTCGCCGGCGGCTTCGTCGGCTATCTGGCCGCGACGGGGCAGACCGAGCCGGACATCGCGCACCTCAAGCGCGCCGTCGCGTACGGCTCGATCGTCGCCTCATTCAACGTCGAGGAGTTCGGCACCGAGCGCGTGCAGCGCCTCACCCGCGCCGAGGTCGAGACGCGCATGGGCGAGTTCCACGCCATGACGTCGTTCGACCTGGGGTGACGGGGCGGAATCCGCCCGATTGGTAGCCTGAGCGTATGAAGGTCCATCTTCCCGACGGCACGGAGCTCGAGCTTGAGGACGGCGCGACCGGCCTCGACTGCGCCCGCGCGATCGGCGAGCGCCTGGCCAAGGTGACGGCCGCGATCGAGGTTGACGGCGAGGTGCGCGACCTGCGGTTGCCGCTGCCGGACGGCGCGCGCGTGAAGATCCTGCGCGTCGGTGACGAGGAGGCCCTCCCGATTCTGCGCCACTCCACGGCGCACGTGCTCGCCGAGGCCGCTCGCCACGTGTTCCCGGGCGTCAAGGTCTCGATCGGGCCGGCGATCGACAATGGCTTCTACTACGACTTCGAGTTCCCGGAGCAGATCGGCGAAGCCGACCTGGCGCGCATCGAAAACGAGATGCGCCGCATCCTCAAGCAGAAGCACGTCTTCACCCGCGAGACGACCGACCGCGACGTGATCCGCCAGCGCTTCGTCGACGAGGACGAGGCCTACAAGGTCGAACTGATCGACGACCTCCCGGTCGACGAGCCCCTGACGGTCTACACGCAGGATGACTTCAGCGACCTCTGCCGCGGGCCGCACCTGCAGGACACCGCGCCGATCAAGGCGTTCAAGCTGACGCACCTCGCCGGCGCCTACTGGCGCGGCGATTCGACGCGCACGATGCTGACGCGCGTCTACGGGACGGCCTTCTTCACGCAGGAGGATCTCGACCAGCACCTGCACAACATCGAGGAGGCCCAGAAGCGCGATCACCGCCGCCTCGGCCGTGAGCTCGACCTCTTCTCG
>JBIIFR010000185.1:0-4033 GCA_044237215.1 Gaiellales bacterium | reverse complement strand
TGCCGCCGGGCGAGGTGACGCGCTCGCGCAGGGCGGTCGCGCTCTCCCCCGTCTCGGCGAGGTAGCGGCCGGTGCCGGCGAACGTCATCACCGCCAGTCGCGTGGCGTCGGCCTCGTCGAACCCGACCGCCTTGGCGGCGTCGACGAACGTCTCGATCACGTACGCGAGCATGCCCGGGCCGGAGCCCGAGATCGCGGTGACGGCGTCGAACATCGACTCGTCGGTTGCGACCGCAGTGCCGACCTCTTCGATCCAGGGCGTCAGGATCGCGGTGGCCGCGGCATCGCCGCAGACGCCGGACACGCCACCGCCGACGGCGACGGGGATGTTCGGCATGAAGCGCGCGGCAGGCGTGCCGTCAGCCAATTCGGCGCGGATGGTGGCGAGCTCGACACCCGCGGCCGCCGACGCGACGCACGCGCCGGGACGGAGCGTGGTCGCCACCTCGCGCGCCGCAGCCGCGATGTCCTGCGGCTTGACCAGCAGGATCACCAGATCGGCTTCGGCCGCAACCTCGGCCGGCGTGGCGCGCACGCCGATGCCGTGCTGCGCGGCGAGGGCCTCGGCGACGCCCTCCACCCGGTCGGTCGCGATGATGCGGCCGGCGTTCGCCGCGTCCGCCCCGACCCAGCCGGCGACGAGCGCGCTCGCCAGCCGTCCGGCACCGATCAGTCCGAGAGTTCCTTCAGCCATGCCGGGAGTGTACCCGCGCCTATGATCGGGCCATGAGCGAATCCCACGAAGGCGGCTGCCTCTGCGGTGGCGTGCGGTATCGCGTCAACGGTCCGCTGCGCGACGTGACCACCTGCCACTGCGGCGAGTGCCGCAAGAGCCATGGCAGCGCCGGCGCGTACACGGCGTCGCCCGACGACCACCTTGAGCTCCTGTCCGACGACGGCCTGACCTGGATCGAGAGCCCGGCCAGCACGACGAACGCGGTGCGCGGCTTCTGCCGTCATTGCGGTTCGTCGCTGTTCTGGAAGGCTCCCGACCGCGACTACACGGCGATCAGCGCGGGCACGATCGATGAACCGTCCGGGCTGCAGTCCGTCGGCCACATCTGGTGGGACGCGCGCGCCGACTGGGAGGTTCCAGACGGCCTGCCGACGTCGGGCAGCGGCACCGAGACGACGGGCTGATCAGCCCGCGATCGTGCGCGCTGCGGAGTTGCGCGACTCTGACAGTGCGACGCCCGCCTCGGTCCACGCGTTCGTGCCCGTGATGCTCACGCGTACCGCCGTGCCCGCCAGGTTCTCGCGGACCTTCAGCTTCTGGTTGCTGGCCTTCGCGATGTCGACCCACTCGCCCTTGGCGTTCCGGCGCTGCCACTGGTACGTGTAGCCCGCGGCGTACTCCCACGGTGCAGTCGTGGCGGTCAGCGTCGAGCCGACCACGGCCGAGCCCTTCACCGTGGCCTTCTTCGGCTTCGGCGCGCGCAGGCCGTCGATGCCGGGCACCGCGATCGCCGTGGCGCTCAGCGCCGTGCCGGACCGGCCGAGCTGCCCCTGCGCATTCGAACCCCAGCAGCGCAGGCGCCCAGCCATGTCGCTCGCGCAGCTCTGGTCCTGGCCGGCGCCGACGAGCGTCGCCTTGAGGCCCGCCACGCGCACCGGCGTCGTCGAGGCGGTCTGCGTGCCGTTGCCGAGCTGGCCGCTCTCGTTCGCACCCCAGCACCACACGGAGCTGTCGTTGGCGACGACGCAGACATGGTTGAGACCGACGCTGACGTGCGACGCCTCGAGACCGCCGGGGATCACGACGCGGGTCGGCACGGTGGCTGCCGCGATGGCGCCCCAGCACCACGTGGTCTGCGGACGCGAGCCGCCCTTCTCCGTCGCGACGACGCACGTGCTGTTGCCGCCCGCCGCGATCTCGCCGACACCCTCGATCGTCTTCGGCAGCGAGACCACGACCGGTGCCGCGCTGTCGGCGCTCGCGCCGTTGCCGAGCTGACCGGAGGTGCCGACGCCCCAGCAGACGAGCTTCGAGGAGACGCCGGCACAGGCATGCGACTGTCCGACCGCGAGCAGCGACGGCGTTGACGTCATGCCGTCGGACGTCGTGAACTCGGCGGTGCCATTGACGATCGCCGGCGTGGTGATGCCCGCACCGAGCGACGTGCCCCAGCAGGAGATCCCCGAGTCGGTGCCGCCGGTGATCGCGCACGCCAGCGTGCCGCCGACGCTCACTCCCGAGGCGCTGTTGCCCGTTCCCAACGGGACCTTGACCGCGACGGCACTCGCCGCGCCGGCGCTGCCGCGACCCAGCAGGCCACCCGTGTCATCGCCCCAGCAGTAGACCGAGCCATCCTGCGAGCCCTTCTTGCCGGCCACAACACACGCGGTGGCGAGACCATTGGCAGAGCCCTCGCCGGCCGACACCTCGACGACACCGAAGCCCTTCGGCAGCGGCACGACGCCGGGGCTCGCGGGCGTTGCGCCAGCGCTATGGCCGGCCTGGCCGGAGCCGTTGGCACCGAAGCAGTTCGGTGCGCCGTCGTACTGCACGACGCACGAGACGCCGGCACCGATGCCGATCAAGTTGCCGCAGCCGGCGCTGAGGACAGCGATGCCGACGAGACCGAGGATCAGCAGGAGCGGTCGGATAGTGCGCATGCCGCGAGGGTACCACCCGGCGCGTGCCGCGTCACGGCGCGCGAGCTAGCGGGCCGCGTACTGCGCGGCCGCGTCGATCAGCGCCTTGAAGACCGGCGCGCCGGAATCGGTGTGCGCCTCCTCCGGATGCCAGAGCACGCCGACGGCGAACGACTTGGTCGGGTCTTCGAGCCCCTCCACCGTGTTGTCCGGCGCCTTGGCCGTCACGTCGAGCCCACTGCCGACCGTCTCGATGCCCTGATGGTGGTGCGAGTGGATGACCGTGCCGCTGGGCACGAGCTCGGCAATCTTGCCACCGAGGATCTCGACCGGGTGGTTCGACCACTCGCCGAGCTTGACGCGATGCATGTCGCCGTCGACGACATCGTCGAGGTGCTGCTCGAGCGTGCCGCCGTAGGCGATGTTGAGCAGCTGGAAGCCACGGCAGATGCCGAGGAGCGGCATGTCGCGCTCGAGCGCACCGCGCAGCAGTCCGAGCTCGGCCTCGTCACGGCGCACGTTCGGCGGATCGTTCGTCGGGTGCGACTCGGCGCCGTACGTGCTCGCACCGACGTCGCTCCCGCCGACGAGGATCAGCCCGTCAAGCGTGTTGAGGGCCTCGTCGACGAAGCCGTCCATCTCGGGCAGCGGCGGCACGAGCAGCGGAAAGCCGCCGGCCACAAGGATCGAGTTGACGTACGCCTGCGGCGCGAGGCACGCGGGCATGTCAGTCCACGGACCCCAAGAGGCCTCGAGCCAGTACGCGGTGATGCCGATGCGCGGTCGCATGCAGGCAGCCTACCGGCTGCTCTGGACAACCTGAACCAGGACCCAGGTTGTCCAGAGCAGCGCCCGGGGCATCGCCCACCCGCCGAGGTCTCGCTGCGCATCACGTGTGCCGTCGCGCGCCTGCCGCGCTCGGCAGCTCCGAGGACGCCCTCACTTGCGCGTCGCAGAGCGAAGACAGGTTGTGCTTCCGACCGCGGGCCGGGGGGACATCCGCGTACGGGCCGGAGAGCGCGGACGAGAGCACGAAAACGGTCAGGAGCGCTCGAAGGAGCGCACCAGCTCCCAGTCCGTCACGGCGGACTCAAAGGCCGTGACCTCGTGACGGCCGCTGTTGACATAGTGGTCGACCACGCGGTCACCGAAGGCGGCGCGGGCGAAGGCGCTGCGGTCCAGCAGGTCGACGGCCTCGGCGAGCGTCGTCGGCATGCGCTGGCCATCGGCGTCGTAGGCGCTGCCCGGCGTCGGCGGCGGCGGCACGAGTTCGCGATCGATGCCGTCGAGGCCCGCTGCGACGACAGCGGCGAAGGCGAGGTACGGGTTGGCGTCGCCGCCGGCGATGCGCGTCTCGAGCCGCAGGCCCTTGCCGTGCCCGACGGAGCGGAATGCGGCGGTGCGGTTGTCGCGCCCCCACAGCAGCGTCGTCGGCGCG
>JBIIFR010000183.1:0-4038 GCA_044237215.1 Gaiellales bacterium | reverse complement strand
AATCGCGATAGCGGACCGCCCCATCGCCTACGAGCGTGGTCCCGGGTGCCAGCCGGTCCGTCAGATCAGCGGGCGCGCAGGCCGTCAGCGGGAGCCCCGGCCCCTCAACGAAGACCTCACCGCGCCGCGCGTCGACCATGGCGACCGCTGCGGGGCCCGCCGCCCTCCGCAGCGCAGCGGTGGTCGTGGCACCAAGCAGCTCGATGCCGTTCGGTGCCGCGAGCCCCTGGGCGGTGGCGATCCCGACGCGGAGGCCCGTGAACGAGCCAGGACCGCGCCCAACCACGATCCGGTCCAGGTCCTTCAGCTCGAGAGCGCAGTCGCGGAGCAACCGGTCGATCGTGCCCAGCACATGCTGGGCGGAGGCCGGCTCGCGCACGGGGGTTGCGTTACGGCACACGCCGTCGCTGCACACGCCGATCGCGGCGGCGCTGGTGGCGGTGTCGATGGTCAAGACGCGCACGCCGTGATGGTAGAGGTCTCCGGCGATCGGCGGGGCGGCGGCGGTCAGCGCGGCGCTGGCTGAAGGCCGAAGCGGCGCGTTCCGTCCGGCAGCACCTCGATGGCCACGGTCTGGGCGAGTGGTGGCAGCCAGTCGGCCCCGATCGCGGGCCACTCCACGAAGGCGATGGTGTCTTCCCTGAGGTAGTCGAGCAGCACGCCAACATCGCCAACCGGCTGCCCCTCGAGGCGGTACAGATCGAGGTGCGCCACCGGGCAGTGGCCGCTGTAGCGATGGGCCAGCGCGAAGGTCGGACTGGTGACGGGCTCGGTGACGCCGAGGTGGCGCGCACAGGCCTGAACCAGCGTCGTCTTGCCCGCGCCGATCGAACCCTCGAGGGCGACGATGTCGCCCGGCCGAAGTGCGTGGCAGATCTGCGTCGCCACCACTCCAAGGTCTGCACCCTCAGCGACCTCGATGACCTCCACCGCGGGCGTCAGCCGCAGCCGCAGCCGCCACCGCAGCAGCCACCGCCACCGCCGCCGGCGGTGACCGCGGCGGGCAGGTCGGCCTTGCCGACGCGGACGCGCTGGAACGACGACAGCTGCTTCTCGGTGCGCTTCGAGCCGCAGGACGGGCACTTCACGGCGCTCGCGCCGGTCATGGAGACCAGCTCCTCGAACTCGTTGGCACAGGCACTGCAGGCGAACTCGTAGATCGGCATGGCCGCAGCGTAGCGCTCCGCACGCGCGGACGTCCGGTACGCTTCCCGCGAGGACTCCATCCACCGTGAGGGGTACCGATAGTGAAGCGCACGACCATCCGACCATCCGAGCCCCGCGTCCGCGCCTGTGAGGTGCTGCGATGATCGTCGCGCGCACCGCCGACGAGGTCGCTGCCGCTGTCGCCGGACCGATCACCTTCGTGCCGACGATGGGTGCGCTGCACGAGGGGCACGCCTCGCTGATCCGGCTCGCTGCCGCAACGGGCGCGGAGGTCGTCGTCTCGGACTTCGTCAACCCCGCCCAGTTCGGTCCCGGCGAGGATTTCGAACGCTATCCGCGCGACCTCGCGGGCGATGCTGCCATCGCCGAGTCGGCCGGGGCGACGGTGCTCTACGCCCCCGCGGTCACGGAGGTCTACCCCGACGGATTTGCGACCACCGTCGATCCCGGCCCGCTCGCCGACGAGCTGTGCGGAGCGCGGCGCCCCGGCCACTTCGCCGGAGTTGCCACCGTGGTCACGCGCCTCTATGGGCTGATCGGACCAACACGGGCGATCTTCGGGCGGAAGGACTACCAGCAGTTCGTGCTGATGCAGCAGGTCGCCCGTGATCTCGCGCTGGGCGTGGAGGTCATCGGCGCGCCGACGGTGCGCGAGCCCGACGGTCTGGCGCTCAGTTCCCGCAACCGCTACCTCTCCCCGAGCGAGCGGCGCAGCGCCGCCCAGCTGCCGGCGGCCCTGCGCCGGCTTGCCCGTGCCTACGCGGCAGGTGAGCGCGCTGAGCCGCTGCTGCTGCAGGCCGCCGCGCCTGATGGTCTCGAGCTGGAGTACCTCGCCCTGCGGGCCACCGACCTCACCGCCTACGAGCCGGCCGCGCCGGCCGTGGCCCTGATCGCCGGTCACGTCGGCAGCACCCGCCTGATCGACAACATCGAACTCGACCCGGCCGCACCGGACGCGGCCGCCACCCTCCTCGACGCGAAGGATCCCGCATGAGCACCCGCCCCCGCCGTCCCGCACCGGCCACGCCCGCCCCCGGCAAGGTCTCGCTGCCCGAGCTCGTGGCGCAGAAGCACACGGGTGTTCCGATCGTGATGATCACGGCCTACGACGCTCCCAGCGGCCAGGCCGCCGCCGCCGCCGGCGTCGACATCATCCTCGTCGGCGATTCCGCGGCGATGACGGTGCTCGGCCATGACTCCACGATGCCGATCACGCTCGACGAGATGATCGTGCTGACCGGCGCCACGTCCCGCGGGGCCAGCCGCGCCGAGCGCGCGCCATTGGTCGTCGCCGACATGCCCTTCATGAGCTTCCAGCCGTCGGATCGCGATGCGATCCTCGCCGCCGGCCGCTTCGTTAAGGAGGCTGGTGCCGACGCCGTCAAGGTCGAGGGCGCCGGACCGACGCTGGATCGCATCCGCGCGATCGTGGGCGCCGGCATCCCCGTCATGGGCCACCTGGGTCTGACCCCGCAGAGCGCGACCGCCCTCGGTGGGTTCCGCGCCCAGGGCCGCACGGCTGACGCAGCCCTGCAGCTGGTGGACGACGCGCTCGCCGTGCAGGAGGCCGGTGCGTTCGCCCTCGTGCTCGAGTGTGTGCCCGCTGAGATCGCCGCGGCGGTCACCGAGCGAATTGGCATCCCCACGATCGGCATCGGGGCCGGGAATCGCACGGATGGTCAGGTCCTCGTCTGGCACGACCTGCTCGGCCTCGGCTCCGGTACGAGTCCCCGCTTCGTGGAGCGCTACGCCGACCTGCATCAGGCGTCCCTGGACGCCGTCGGGCGCTACGTCAAGGACGTCCGCTCGCGAGCATTCCCCAGCGAGCGTCACACGTACGCGATCGCCGACGACGAGTTGGCCGCGTTTGAAGCCGGCCTCGCCGTGGCCGCGCTCTGACGCGCTAGGCTCAACCCATGCGCTACGCCCACGTCTGCTACCGAATCAACGACATCGACCGCTCAATCGCGTTCTACTGCGGCGCCCTCGGCTTCAAGGAGCTCAAGCGCTACCCCATCCGCGACGAGGCGATCAACATCTACGTTGCGCCGGAGGGGTCGGAGAACGCCCCGCTCGAGCTCACCTTCAACCACGGCCGCACCGAGCCGTACGAGCTCGGCACGGGCTACGGCCACATCGCGTACCACGTGGACGACCTCGACGGAACCCTGGCCCGGCTGGCTGCCATTGACGTGCAGCCCGAGAAGCCGCCGTACTCGATTCGCGAAGGCGGCTCCCGGCTCTGCTTCGTGCGGGATCCCGATGGCTACCGCATCGAGCTGATCGAGAAGGTCGCAGGCGACTGACGTGGGCGTGAAGCCGGGCGTCGTCCTGGTACTCCTCGAACAGTGGACGCTGACGCCGGGTCGCGATCTGCGCGCACTCGTGCAGATGGCGGTCGACGCCGAGGCGGCGGGCGTCGAGACCGTGATGCTGAGCGACCACGTGCTGCTCACCCCGCAGGCTGGAGCGGCCGGTCGGATGGCGAACCCACGCGACTATGCGGCCCCCGGGAATCAGGATCCGTTGACGCCGTGGCCGGATTCGGTCGTCTTGGCGAGCGCGATCGCCGCCCGTACGACCCGAATCCGCATCGCTCTCTCGGCCCTCATCTACCCCCTCCGCCATCCGCTCCATACCGCGACGCAGCTCGCCGCACTCGATCTGCTGAGCGAGGGGCGTCTGATCGTGCAGCCAACGGTGTCGTGGCTCGAGACGGAGTACGCCGCGATGGGGGTGCCGTTCCGCCAGCGCGGCCGGATCCTCGACGAGCAGCTCGCGATCATGCGCCTCGTCTGGAGCGACTCCCCCGCCTCCTTCCACGGGGAGTTCCATTCCTTCGAGGACGTCTACCTCGAGCCGAAGTGCTGG
>JBIIFR010000182.1:0-4046 GCA_044237215.1 Gaiellales bacterium | reverse complement strand
CTTATGCCGCCGCACAGCCATGCCGGGGGAATAGGAGTAGTACGCCGGCGCTCGGCATGGCTGATATCGCTGCCGCTCGTGGTGCTCGGCTCGTTGGTTGCGCATCAGCTGGCCTACCTGATCGTCGCGGGACACCATGCGGACGCACTGTTGGCCGAGACCGGCCACGGGTACCTTGAGCAACTGCCAACCGCGGCCGTTCTTGGTCTGATCTGCCTCGTGCTTGGCCTCGGCCTCGCGGGGTTCGATCACGCGCGCGGCGCTCGGGGCAAGACGATTCCGGCCTGGCTGATCGCCCTCGTGCCGCTGGTCGGCTTTGCGCTGCAAGAGCACGTCGAGCGCTTTGGACATAGCGGCGACGTGCCTTGGGCCGCGGCCCTCGAAGCGACGTTCGTCGTCGGGCTTGGTCTCCAGCTCCCCTTCGCGGCGCTCGCATTCGTCGCTGCCCGTGCGCTGCTGCACACCGCGGTGGCTGTCGTGGCGGCACTGCTGAAGCAGCCGCCGCCGCCACGAAACCGAACAATCACTCTTCGTGTCCCGCGTGTCGTAGTCGCTCTCGCTGCGCGGATCGCGTGCAGCCTCGCGCCGCGCGGGCCACCGTCTCTTTCGATCGTCTGATCTCGCTGCGCCGAGGGGCGCAGCACTCATCGATAACGGAGATTCACATGAAGATCACTTCGACGCGCGTTCGCGCGCTGATTCTCGCGTGCCTCACGGGTGCGCTCGTGCTCGGCATCGCCGCACCGGCCTTCGGGCATGCGACGGTGCAGCTCTACGGCGGTTCGCCAAAGGCCGATGGCTATGGCGCGTTCTGGATGCGTATTGGTCACGGCTGTGAGGACGCCAAGGGCAACCCGGTTGCCGTCAACCGGGTCGCCGTGCTGGTCCAGGGTGCGTTCCAGTCGGCCAGGCCGCAGCAGATCGCCGGCTGGCAGTCGTCGGTGGTGAAGCTCAAGAACGGCGGCGGCTACCGCGTGCAGTGGGTTGCCACCGGCGATGCGCTACGAGACGATGAGTTCCAGGACTTTGGCATCAGCACGAAGTATCCGACGCTGCCAGGCAAGTACCGCGTCCCGGCCATCCAGTACTGCGGGGCCTACAAGACGGCCTGGATTGAGAAGGCTGCGGATGCAGATCATCCGTCGTCCTCGATCACCGTGGCGGCGGCAACGAGTTCGTCGCACTAGGGCATAGGGTGGGGGTCGGTTCGCGCCGGCCCCCACCAATCCCGCCAATCTCACCATGTACAAACGTCTCCTGATTCCGCTCCTCGCGCTCCTGCTGCTCCCCGCGGCCGCCGCTGGGCATGCCTCGCTGCGGACGGCCGTCCCGGCTGCGAATGCCACGCTGCAGACCAGCCCGACGAGTCTTCGGCTCGTCTTCAGCGAGCACGTCAGCGGAAGCAGTGAGGCCCTCGTTGCCGTTGGCGCAGACGGCGTTCGCGTCAGCGGGGCACCGACCATCACTGGCGGCGTGCTCACCGCTCCGCTGAGTGTGCTCGGGCCAGGCCGCTACGCCTACACCTACACCGTCGAGAGTCTCGACGGGCACGTCATCACCGGCTCGGTCGCCTTCGCGGTACGCACGCGCACCAGAGCCGCCTCGCCCGCGAGTGTGATGCTCACCGATCGGCGCGTGCGTCTCTCTGGAGCGCGTGTGGGGCAGCGCACACTTCGCTTGTGGGCTGGCGTCCGCGAAGGCACGGTTCGCTGGATGAGCCCGCTTGTAGCCGCGCCGTTTGTGTGGACCATCCGCGATGGCAAGGCTAGCGGCCTGCTGCCCTTCGCAGGCGACTACACACTCGAGGTGCGCGCCCGCACCTCGCTCTTCCACGAGACGATCGCCACGGGCGCGACCACGATCCAACCATGACCCACTACCTGCACTTCGCGACCATCCGCGTGCTCGACACGCTGCCCTGAGGAGCGCCTCATGACAACCATTCCAAACCTGCGCCGCCCGCTGATGATGGCCGCGCTCGCACTGCTGACGACGGCTGGCATCGCCTACGGGCACGCTGACGTGGAGGACAGCGGTTTCAAGCGCAACTCGGTGGGTACCGTGAAGGTGCACATCCAACACGGGTGCACCGCGGAGGGCGCCGCTGCCTCGACGGTCGATCGCGTCGCCGTGCTCGTGCCGAAGAGCTTCCCGTCGGCGACACCGAAGCGCGTGGTGGGCTGGCATGCCGAGACCAAGATGACGTCCGAGGGACGGCGCCTCGAGTGGCATCGCATGGCGCGCACGAGCACGGCGCAGGACTTCCGCATCAAGGTACGCTTCCCCGCCAAGGCCGGCGTGTACGGCCTACCAACGGTCCAGTACTGCGGCACGAGCTCGATTGCCTGGATCGAGAAGGACGTTGGTGGCGCGGAGCCGGAGCATCCGCTGCCGACGGTGACCGTCAAGTGACGGTGTGACCATCGCATCGGCAGCCCTGCCTTGGGTACACTCGCGCCGTCGGGCGATTAGCTCAGTCGGTTAGAGCGCCTCTCTGATAAGGAGGAGGTCCCTGGTTCGAATCCAGGATCGCCCATCGGTTCGTCGGCTCGAAGAAGCGGCCGGCCACGAGGCCGACCGATCCGCCACACTGCACCCGTGACCTTGCCCGCGCACTCCACCGTCGCCATCACCGGCATCGGCATCGTGGGACCGACGGGCCTCGGCATCGAAGCGCTCTGGACGTCGCTGATGGAGCACCGCTCCGGCGTCGTGCGCCTCGAGGGCGACGAGTACGAGGGCCTGCCGGCCCGGCACGCCGCGCCGATCGCCGACTTCGATCTCACGCCCTACATTGAGAAGCGCGCCGCGCGCCGCATGGGCCGCTTCGCGCAGTTTGCGCTCGTGGCGGGCGACCTCGCCCTGGCCGACGCCGGCCTCGACGACATCTCGGGCCCGCGCAGCGCCATCACCATCCACACCGGTGCCGGCGGTATCCCCGAGGGCGACGCGGAGGTGCTCAAGCGCCAGCACGACCCGAGTCGCATGGGGCCGCTCTACGTCCCGCTCGTGTCGGGCAACATGGCCGCCGCCAACGCCGCGATCAAGTGGGGCGTGACGGGTCCGGTCACCGCCGGAGTCGGCGCCTGTGCCGCCGGCACGATCGCCGTCGCCGAGGCCTTTCACACGCTGCAGCGCGGCGACGTCGACGTCGTCCTCGCGGGGGCCAGCGATGCCGCGCTGACGCCGTACCTGATGAGCAGCCTCGCCAACGCCGGCGCGCTATCGACCGCCGAGGGTGATCCGGCCACGCTGTCGCGCCCGTTCGACGCGGGGCGCACAGGCTTCATCCCCGCCGAGGGCGCAGCCATGCTCGTGCTCGAGCCCCTGTCCCGCGCGCAGGCGCGCGGCGCCCACGTCTACGCCACGATCGCCGCCGTTGCCATCTCGTGTGACGCGTACCACGTGACTGCTCCCGACCCGGAGGGCGCCGGTGCCGAGCTGGCCCTGCGCGGCGCGCTCGAGCGCTCCGGCATGGACGCCACCGAGATCGGCGCCGTGATCGCCCACGGCACCGGCACCCAGCTGAATGACGCCAGCGAGGCCGCCGCCGTCAAGCGCGTGCTCGGCGCCGGCAACCCGCTCGTGACGGCGCCCAAGGCCGTCCTCGGCCACGGTCTCGGCGCCGCCGGTGCCTTCAGCGTCGCGATCGGCGCGCTCGTCGCGGACCGCGGCCTCGTGCCCCCGGTGATGAACCTCGACAACCCGGATCCCGCCTGTGACATCAACCTGGTTCGCGGACAGGCGGGCGTGCTCGAGCAGCCCGGCGTCATCATCGACGCCTTCGGTTTCGGCGGTCAGAACGCCGTGATCGCCTTGCGCCGCGTCTGACGGCGCACGCCTCCTGCCCGGTAGACTCCGGTGCATGCAGGAAATGGTCGTCTACGGGGTGTCCTTCGACATGGTTGGCAAGCAGCCGATCGTGCTGCTCAAGACCATCGAGACGAATCGGTTCCTGCCGATCTGGATCGGCCATCCCGAGGCATCGGCGATCCTCGCGAAGCTGCAGGACTCGGACACGCCGCGCCCCATGACGCACGATCTCT
>JBIIFR010000181.1:0-4068 GCA_044237215.1 Gaiellales bacterium | reverse complement strand
AGCCGGCGGTGAATGCGCCCGCCAGCTGCACGCGCAGGTCGGTGCCGGCCGGTGAGGTGACGTGCAGCTCGGAGGCGGCGCGCAGGCGCTCAAGCCCGGCCAAGACACGGGCCTTGAGCGCACCGTCGTCGGGCGCCCAGCGCTCGAAGGCCTCGGGATCCTCGCTCGGGATCATCAGCACGCGCGCGCCGGCAGCCAGGATCGCCGGCAGCTCGGGGGCATGCAGGAGCCCCTCGACCGTGCAGTCGAGCACGAGGTCGGCGGCGCTCAGCGCCGCGATCGCCGCCGGGTTGCCCTGCAGGGCGATACTCGAGCCCGTCGAGCGGATCGCGACCGGACCCGGGTTCGCCGGCGTCGGCATACGCACGTCGACGACACGACCGCCGAGGTCCTCGGCAGCCAGCCGAGCGACGTCCACGAGAGCGGTACGACTCGTCGACTCGCTCAGCACCGCGACGACCTCGCCGGCAGTCAGACCGCTCGCGACGAGCGCGCGGCGGAACACATCGAGCGTGCGGTGCTCCATCAGACGGCCTCGACCATGTCGAGATGATCGCGCAAAAGCGCGTTGAGCGCATCCGGCGCCTCGAACGAGGTGTAGTGCCCGGCGCCCGCGATCACCTCGAGCCGCGCGCCGGGGATGCCCGCCGCAATCGCCTCGGAGTAGGCGGGCGGCGTCTCCTCGTCGAGCTCGCCGACGACCACAAGCGTGGGGGCCGTGATCTCGCCGAGCCGCGCGCGGACGTCGTGCCCGGGCAGCGCGGCGATGGTCTGGCGTAGACCGTCGAGCGGGACGCGCAGCATCGATGCGACCGCGGCGGCCACGGCCTCATCCGACACGTTCGGGCCCATGATTCCGCGCAGGACGGGCTCGGCGAAGTCGGGCACCTGCGCGCCGGCGTCGAGCGGCGCGAGCCGGGCGGCGCGCCACTCCTCGGGATCCGTGCCGTCCATGCCGAAGGCCGGGCTCGAGTCGACGATCGCGAGCGAGCGCACGACAGTCGGATGCCGCAGCGCGAGGTGCATGCCGATCATGCCGCCCATCGAAAGCCCAACGATGTGAGCGCTACCGCCGAGGCGATCGATCAGCGCAGCAGCGGCGTCGGCTGCCGCCTCCAGCGAGAGGTCCACCAGCGGCTCGGAGCGCCCGTAGCCGGGCAGGTCCCACGCCACGCAGCGGTAGTCGTCGGCGAGCTCCGCGAGTTGCGCATCCCAGCTGGTCCGCGTCGCGCCAAGGCCGTGCAGGAACAGCACGAGCGGCCCCTCCCCCGCCTCGCGCCAGGCGATCGGCGCGTCATCGACGTCGCGGAGCACGCTACTCGGCGTCGTCGGGAAAGATGCCGTGCCGGCCGAGGCGGTGCAGACAGACCTCGGCGCTCCACGGCAGCATCAGCGAGCCGCAGCGGGCGTCGCGGTAGTACTGCTCGAGGCGGAACTCCTTGAGCATCGACAGGCCACCACACGTGCGGATGGCCAGCGAGGCGATCTCCGGCGCGGTCTCCATCGTCGTGTAGCTCGCGGCCAGCGCGCGCGCCACCATCTCGGGCGTCGGATCGACGCGCGCCTCGTCGACGACCTTGTCGAAGAGGGCGCGGCTCCGCTCGTACATGATCTGCAGCTCGGCCCAGCCCTGCTGCTTCTGGGGCACGTCACGCCGCGAGGTGACACCGGGCGGCGCCTGCGACGACATGTAGTCGCGCACGAAGTCGACCACGGCCTTCGACAGGCCCATGTAGGCGGGCGTCAGCGTCATGTAGACGTAGGGCCAACGCTCGGCCAGCTGGTTGTAGATGCCCGGTGGCAGCAGCACCGCATCGTCGGGCGCGAAGGCATCCTTGAACAGCAGGGTGCGCGAGACCGTGCCGCGCATGCCGAGCGGATCCCAGTCGCCGACGATCTCGACGCCCGGGTCGTCGGCGGAGATCGCGAGAAACAGGATCTCGTCCTCGCTGGTCTCGACGCAGGTGATGTTGTAGTCGGACGCCGCGCCCGACAGCGAGGCGAAGATCTTGCGGCCGTTGACCTTGTAGCCGCCGTCGACCCTCTCCGCGGTCGTCGCGAAGCCGCGCGTGGCGCCCTGGGCGATGCCCTCGCTGAGCGGCTGTGACTGCAGCGCCTTCTCCTCGATGATCCGGCGGTAGAGCTCGGCGCGCAGCGCCTCGTGCGCGGTGCGGTGCTCGTCGCTCATGTCGAGATCGTCGGCGGCGACGCCCGTCCAGAGGACCGTCTGCGTGTGCATGTTGAACGTCAGCGCCGTCATCGGGCAGTACGCGCCGATTGCCGCGCCGATGTGCATGTAGTCGTTGAACGACGCGCCGAGGCCGCCGTAGCGGGTCGGGATGCAGAGGCCGTAGAAACCGGCGTCGTAGAGGTCGTCGAAGTTCTCGAACGGGAACGACGCCTCACGGTCGTAGCGGGGAGCCCGCTCGCGGAAAGCGGGCCCGATCTCGTCGACGATGTCGAGCAGCCGCTGGCGGCGCTCCGGATCGATCACGGGGTCGGCGTTGATGGCCATCAGCAAAAGCCTACCGTTCCTGCTCGCTCGCCCACAACGCAAAAGGGGGCCCGGAGCCGAAGCCCCGAGCCCCCTTCCGTTCGAGCGGCTAGACGGTGCGACGGTTGAAGACGCCGCGCGCGCCGAGCAGGGCCATCACGCCCAGGCCGACCACGAACCAGATGATCGCGATCCACCAGATGTTTCCGTACGACGTGCCCGACCCCCAGTAGAGGGAGATCACGCCGTAGAGCGCGCCCAGCGACACGAGGCCGCCGATGATGCCAGCGAGCGCGAGCAGCCCGCTCGACTCGCCCGGCATGCCCTTGAAGGCGGCCACGCAGATCGCGACGTAGACCGCGACGAGCATGAACCCACCGAACGTGGCAAGCCAGTTGAACAGCGGGTACCACGCGCCCGGATCCATGTCGGTGACGGTCAGCAGGCCGTTCGTCCAGGCGACGATCGCGATCAGGATGATCGAGGCGGCGGCGAGGACGGTCGACGCCACGTACGGCGTCTTGTACTTCGGATGCACCTTCGCCAAGAGCGCCGGCAGGCGCCCGTCGCGGGCGAGGGCGAAGAGGCCACGACTCGAGCCGGTGGCCGTGCCGAGCCCGACGGCCGCGATGTCGATCACCACGATCCACTGGACCAACTCGCCGAAGCGACTACCGCCGTAGACCGGGTCGGCCGACAGCGCGTAGAGCGGCGGGAACGCCTCGAGCCACGCGTTGACGTCCAGACCAAAACCGACGGCCTGCGAGTAGGTGACGATGATGTAGAAGATGCCGACGGCGATGGTCGAGCCGAAGATCGCCAGCGGGATGTGCTTGCGCGGATTCTTCGTCTCCTCGGCGAGGTTCGCCGACGACTCGAAGCCGATGAACATGATCGCGGCGTAGAGGACGCCGAAGAAGATGCCGTTCCAACCGTCGAACGACGCGCTCGGGTTGAAGGGCTCGGCGCTGAGTCCGGTCTCGCCCGCGACCTTCAGGATCACCCAGATCGAGAAGGCGAGGATGATGATGAACGAGCCGAGACCGAGCACCAACTGGACGCGGGTCGAGACGGCGACGCCGCGGAACAGCATCAGACCGGCGACAACCCAGAACGCGATCGACAACCAATACCACTCGATATTGACGTCGTAGATCATCAGCGTGCCCTGCAGGAACCCGCCGAAGGCAAGGCCGATGGCCAGGGTCAGCGCGATCACGCCGCCGTAGTAGATCCAGCCGGCGACAAACCCGACGCGCTCACCGAAGGCCTCGGTGACGTAGTCATAGAGCGAGCCTGCCGCGTGGATGCGGCGAGCGAAACGGGAGATAATCCACGCGATCGCGCACATGCCGATCATCGTCAGGAGGATCGAGACCGGGCTGGCAATGCCCGCGCCCTTGCCCGACAGCCCGACGATCGTGGGAATGAAGAATGCGGCAGCGAAGACGGGTCCAATGAACCCGATCGACTGCGCGATGACATCGAGGAGGCTGAGATTGCCCGTACCGAGCTTCTCGCCTCCCTGCGCTTCCGCGCCCATAGTGCTCTCCCTTGGTCGGCCCTCGCGGGCG
>JBIIFR010000179.1:0-4124 GCA_044237215.1 Gaiellales bacterium | reverse complement strand
CCTGCGGGAACGGCGGGTGTCGCGCCCAACTACAGCGGCGAGTGCACCGTCACGGTGACGCAGGCGAACGGCGCATCAGCGTCGGCGAGTGTCTCTGTGGTCAGTACTCGCGGGCTCCGAAACGGTCTCTTCACGTTCAACAACTCGACGTCGGCGACGATCTCGGGGTCGTACTACGGTCTTCCGGGTGAGGCCAGGACTGCGTGTGTTGATCTGACGGGAGCCGGCTCCTATTCGACCCCTGTCGCGCTTACCGGTGCAAACCCCTCGACGGGCACGGTCGTGCTGACACGTCTGTCTCCGGGACTGCACAAGATCGCCGCCACGCTCTGGAGCGGGGATGACAACGCGACCTGCGCAATCACGTCGACGACGGGCGCCGTCCAGACGATCTCGGATCTCTACACCGTGGACAGCGCGGGCGCGGCGAGCGCGGCGCGGCGTGGGATGCGGTCCTCGTCGTTTGTTGCGCCCTCGTCGCTGCGGTTCGTGCCGTCGAAGACGCTTACCGCGGGCACGTTTGACCCGAGGTCAGGCGTGATCAGCGGCGCGACGATGGTCGGCTCGTTCTCGTGGGCGACGCCGAAGTCGTCAAAGGGTGTGAAGCGCCCGGTCGGCGCGGCGAAGCTGGCCAAGGGCGCCTACGTGATGCGGTCGGTCGACATGCTGCAGGGGCCTTTGGTGGGAAAGGCCACGACCATGCTGGGGACGGGCACGATGCTGTTGCGTGGGGTGGATGGCACCATGGCGTGCGGGACGCTCGCGGGTGGTTTTGATAGCAGCACGATCACGTTGGCAGGTGGCACCCGAAGCGCGCGGACGCTCGCGGGCGTGTTGACGGGCGAGCGGGTGACGTACGTCTGGCCGACGCCGGCGTCGGTGGCAGCGCGGTCGGGTGGTGTTCTGGGCATGCTCGCGACGGCGCTCGGGTGGGTCACGGGTGAGCAGCCAACGGATCGCGCCAAGAAGCCGGCGAAGAAGCCGAAGTTGCCGAAGGTGCGGCCCGTCAAGGGGTCGGGCACGGCGAGCCTGCAGACGGCGGCGAAGGCGACCGGGCTGCCGGCGTCGTGCCAGGCCCTCGTCAAGTACCTGCCGCAGTAGTTCCGGCTAGGACAGGGCGACGACTTCGTCGCCGACCATCGTGTCGACGAGCGGGCGCGAGACGGCGGCGCGGTTGACGGCCTCCGTCTCGGGCACCGGGAGGATCTGACCGGACAAGAGCGTCGCGACCGGGGCGGTCTCGGCGCAGGCGATCGCGCTGACAAGGCCGGCGGGCTCCTTGGACGGCTTGTCGGGCGCGGCCAGGGCCACGCCGCCGCCGCCGCGGCCCTTCGACGGGATCTCTGCGATCGCGACGCGCTTGCCGAAGCCGCTCTCGTGCGCCACATAGAGGTCGCCGGGGGTGACGGCGCAGGCGCCGATGACGCGATCGCCGGGCGCGAGCTTCATGCCGAGGACGCCGCCGGCCGAGGCGCTTTTGACCGGGCGGATCGGCTTCATCGCCGTGCGCAGCACCTTGCCGCCCGCGGTGGCGATCAGGATCTCGGCGCCCTCAACGTGGGCCACGGCCGCCACGAGGCGGTCACCGTCGGGCAGGCCGCAGGCCGGGGTGGGAGTCCCGTGCGAGCCCGACAGCGAGTCGGGGGTGCAGCGCTTGATCTCGCCGCCCTCGGTGACCAGTAGGACGAACTCGGCGTCGGCGCGGGCGAGGGCAACCAGCTCCTGGTTGCGGGCGAGCTGCAGCGCCTTGGCGCCGCGCACGGTGCGCGACGAGAGCGGCAGCTCGTTGATGCGCAGGCGCGCGATCTGCCCGTCGGCGGTGAAGCAGAGGATCTCGCTCTCAGAGTCCGTGTGCAGGATCGGCAGCGGGCGGTCGCCGGGTTGGATGTCGATCGGGAAGGCGGTCGGCATCGAGGCGCGCGACAGGGCGGCGAACAGGCCGTTGCGCGAGGCGCCTAGCCAGACCTCGGTCTTGGGCCGCGCGACGACGTCGACGCTGGTGGCGCTCTTGCCGGAGCCGGACTCGATGGTGACGCCAGAGGCCTCGCCGCCGAGCACGGTGCGGCGCGGGCCCGACAGTGCCATGGCCGCCTTCAGCTCGCCCACCACGATCTTCTTGAGGGCTGCGTGCGAGTCGAGGATGCGCCCGATCTCGTCGACGCGATCACCCTTCTGGGTGCGCTCCTCCTCGAGCTTGAGGCGGTTCAGACGCGCGAGGCGCTTGATCGGCATGTCGATGATCCACTGCGCCTGCTCATCGTCGATCGGCACGGCGACGTCGGAGCCGTGCGGCACGACCGTCAGCTTGGCGATCAGCTTGCGCTTGGCGTCCTCGTCGTCGTCGGAGCCGCGCACGATCTTGATGACCGCGTCGATCGCATCGAGGGCGGCCAACAGGGCGATCAGGCGGTGGAGCTCGCGCAGCAGCTCGTCGCGCTCGAACTCGAGGCGGCGGGTGACGATCGTGAAGCGGAAGTCGACGAAGCGGTCGAGCGCCTCGCGGAGGCCGATCTGGCGCGGCGTGCCCTCGACGAGGACGGTCATGTTGATGCCGACCGTGACGCGCAGGCTGGTGGTGCGGAAGAGATCGGAGATCAGCCGGTCGAGCGAGCCGCCGCGCTTGCAGCGGATCTGGACGCGGGTGCCGTGGCGATCGGTCAGGTTACGCGGCATCTCGGTGACGTCGCGGATCTTCTCGGCGCGGGCCGCCTTGACGACCTCGGCCACGATCTGGTCGGGCGAGACGCCGTAGGGCAGCTCGGTGACGACGATCGCCTGCACGCCGCCGGGCAGCGGCTCGGTGTGGAAGCGCGCCTGCAGGCGCACGGTGCCCTGGCCCTTGGCGTAGGCCTGCGGCAGCGCGGAGGGGTCGACGAGGATGCCGCCGGTCGGGAAGTCCGGTCCGGGCATAACGGTGAGGATGTCGTCGAGCGTCGTGTCGGGGTTCTCGGCCAGCATGATCGCCGCCGCGCAGGCCTCCGCGAGGTTGTGCGGCGGGATCTCGCAGGCCATCGACCAGCCGATACCGCGCGAGCCGTTGACGAGCAGGTTCGGGAAGGTGACGGGCAGGACCCACGGCTCCTGCTTCTTCTCCGTGAAGTTCGGCTTGTACTCCGGCACGATCTCCGGGCGCAGGTCGGCCAGCCAGGCCGTCGCCGCGGGGGAGAGGCGGGCCTCCGTGTAGCGGTAGGCGGCCGGTGGGTCGGAGTACTCCTTCGGGCCGACGCTGCCCCAGTTGCCCTGGCCGTCGACGAGCGGCACGTTGAGCACGAAGCCCTGCGCCATCCGAACCATCGCGTCGTAGACCGCGGAGTCGCCGTGCGGGTGGTAGTTGCCGATCACGTGGCCCACCGTCAGCGCGGACTTCTGGTACGGCCGTCCCGCACGACCGCCGAGCTCGTCCATCGCGTGGACGATGCGGCGCTGCACGGGCTTGAGTCCGTCGCGCACGTCGGGCAGGGCGCGGCCGAGGTTGACGTACATGCCGTAGGCGTAGGCGCGATCGAGCAGCGCGTCGGAGGCGTCGACGGAGTCGCCGTCCCAGTCGAGGCGCGCGATCCGGCTGCCGCCGTCGTCGTCATCGTCATCGCCGGAGGCGTCGCCTTCGCCGCCTTCGCCGTCCTCGTCGCCGCCGTCGGGCTCGTCGCCCTCGGCATCGACGCTCGCGTCGGCGACGACCGCCGCGGGTTCCTCGGTGGCGGGGGCGTGCGCGTGCTCGGCCGTGCTCTCCTCGTCGACCTCGATGTCGAAGCCGAGCTGCTCGTCCTGCGGCTCGTCGCTCACACCAGCACCTCGGCGTCGCCCGCGGTCTCCTCGAGCCAGGCGCGGCGCGGAGCGGGGTTCGAGCCCATCACCAGGTCGACGGTCTTGGCGGCCTCGGCGGCGTCCTCGATCGAGATCTGCAGGAGGCGCCGCGTGGCCGGGTCGAACACGGTCTCGCGCAGCTGGTCGGGGTTCATCTCGCCGAGGCCCTTGAAGCGCGTCACGTGGTCGCCGGTGCGCTTCGTGGCCTTCAGCGCCGCCTTCAGCTCCTCCTCGGTATGCACGTACATCGCGCCGTCCTTGAGCGCGATGCGGAACAGCGGCGGGCGGGCCAGGAAGATACGGCCGCCGGCCAGCAGGTC
>JBIIFR010000177.1:0-4142 GCA_044237215.1 Gaiellales bacterium | reverse complement strand
GGTCCGCTCATCGTCATCGCGACGCAGGGGCCCGCCGCCGAGCGCGTGCTGCTGATCGGCCATCACGACACCGTCTATCCCGTCGGCACGGCGACCAGGCGTCCCGTCGAGCGCCGCGGTGATCTTCTGCTCGGACCCGGCGTCGCCGATATGCGGGGCGGCCTGCTGGTCGGCCTCAGCGCGCTCGGCCGGCTGGCCCGCGACCCCGCACCACTGCACGGCCGCGTCGAGCTGTGGATCGTCCCCGACGAGGAGGGGCGCCTCACCGAGCCGTCGTGCCTCGCCGACTGGCGCGACGCGTCGCGCGCGATTTGCCTCGAGTGCGGACGCGCCGACGGCGCCATCGTCACCACCCGGATGGCCGTGACGTGGCTGACGCTGACGGCCGCCGGGCGCGATGCCCACGCCGGCACAGAGCGCGCCGTGGGCCGCTCCGCGCTGCTGGCCCTCGCCCGCGAGGCCCTGCGCATCGAGGAGGAGATCCACGCCGCGCGCCCCGGCGTGCAGGCCACGATCACGGAACTGCACGCGGGCGTCGGCCGCAATACCGTGCCCGGCAGCGCGACCGCGACCGTCGATGTGCGCGCCCTGACGCTCGCGGATCTGCGCTGGGCCGTCGCCGCGATCGGCCGCTTCGCCGAGCACGACGGCATCGTGCTGCAGCGCTCCGACGACCCGGGCTTCCCCCCGCTCGACCACGCGGGCCCGTTTGCCGAGCATGCGCTCGCCGTCCTCGCGGAGGTCGGCGCGCCCGCGCGGGAGGCCCTGGCCGCCGGTGCCTCCGACGGCTCCTGGGCCTCGAGCATTGGCGTGCCGACGATCGACGGGCTCGGTCCGATCGGCGGCGGCGACCACGGCCCGGACGAGTGGATCGACGCGACGTCCGTCGAGCCCCGCATCGAGGCGGTCCGCCGCCTCTGCCGCGGCTGAGCCTCGCCGACCCGCTACCGGGGTTCCCCCGCGGCTACGCTTCGCGGCATGAGCGCGCGCACGCCGGCCATCAGCTCGTCCATGGAGGACTACCTCAAGACGATCCACCAGATCGCGGAGGAGACCGGCGGCATGCCCGTGCAGACGCAGGCGATCAGCGACCGGCTGGCCGTCTCCACCGCATCGGTCACGGGAATGATGAAGAAGCTCGACCAGTACCGCCTGGTCGAGCACGAGCCGTACCGCGGCGTCGTCCTGACCCCGAAGGGGGAGCAGGTCGCACTCGAGGTGCTCCGCCACCACCGGTTGCTCGAGCTCTACCTCGTCCAGCAGCTCGGCATGTCGTGGGAGGACGTCCACGCCGAGGCCGATCGCCTCGAGCACGTCATCTCCGAGGTGCTCGAAGATCGGATCGCGGCCGCGCTCGACGATCCCGTCCGCGATCCACACGGCGATCCGATTCCGGCCCGCGACGGCACGGTGCCGTCCGACCCGTGGCAGCGCCTCACCGACGCGACCGGCGGCGCGACCGTCGAGATCCTGCGCGTCTCCGACCGCGACCCGCGCCTCCTGCAGTACCTCGCCGAGCGCGGCCTGACCCCGGGGGCAACCGTCCGCGTCGAGGCCGTCGACGAGTTGGCTGGCGTGATCACGCTGACCTCCGCCGGTGCCACGTGCACGCTCGCGCTCGCGACGGCGAGCGAGATCAGCGTGCGGGCCTAGCTCGGGCGAGCCTCGGGCATCGCCTCGATTGCGACGATGCGCACCACGCGATCGAGATCATCAACCTCGTAGCGGAGGGCGTATTCGCTACGTCTGACGATCCAATGCCCGTCGTCAACGCCGCTGAGCGGCGTACCAACACCTCGAGGATCATTCGCCAGCGATCGAAGTGCAAACGCGAGCACCGCCGTCGCTACATCCTTTGGTAGCCCGGAACGCACCACACGCTGGGCACCTGAGGACATGTGAACCCGGTACGCCCCCGTCACGCGTCGCCATCGCCTCGAGGCGCGCCCGACGCACGACCCTCGAGTTCAAGACGGAGTGCCTCGATGCCCGCCTCGTCGATGAATCGCCCCTCCGCGAAATCGCGCCGCCCGCGCTCAACGGCGGCGATCGCCTCCGGATCGGAGAGGAACTCGATCGTCGCCTGCATACTCTCAAGCTGGCGGAGGCTCATCAGCACCGCCTCCGGCTTCCCGTTGCGCGTGATGGTCACCTGCTCGCGCTCAAGCACGACGAGGTCGAGGAATTCGGAGAAGCGGGCCTTCACGGTGCGCACAGATTCGACGATCATGGTGACTACAATCGTGTCACACAGTGCGCGGTTCGTCCACGGTCGCGCGCGAAGCCACACAGCGGCGACACGCAACCGCGCCGGCCCGCGCGCGAACGCGCCGAACCGTCACCGACTGTGCCGGCCTGCATCCTTCAGCTGGTCGCGCCGAACGTCCTTAGACGTTGGTGACGAGCAGGTACATCGCGATGCCGCTGATGCCGAGCACCACCGACACGAGGAAGCCGCGGGAGGTCCCGCCCTTCCGCTTCGCGATCAGCACCGCGAGGATCCCGACGACGATCGCCGCGATACCGGTGAGCAGGCCGATCGTCAGCAGCACCGACGAGTCACGGATGGCGCCGATCAGGCTGATGATCACGGTAACCATGCCGAACATCAGGGCGAAGCCCATCGTCGTGGTCGCGTCGGGCTTGGCCGGGGCGGCGTGGTGGTGATCAGCGTGATCGGACATGCGGTGTTCCTCCGAAGTTCTGCCGGTATCGTGGCACAAGATCCGCCGGAGCGTCAGCCCAGCGCGCGCACGGCCGCGACCACGGCGTCGGCGGTCAGGCCGAACTCCTTCGCGACGGTGCCACCGGGTGCCGAGGCGCCGTAGTGGTCGATGCCCACGCTGCTACCAGCATCGCCGACCCAGCGCTCCCAGCCGTGCGTCGTGCCGGCCTCGAAGCTGACGCGGCGGGTGATCGCCTTCGGCAGCACGGATTCGCGGTACGCGGCGTCCTGCTGCGCGAACAGCTCCCAGCACGGCATCGAGACGACACGCACCTGAAGGCCCTCGGCCTGCAGCGTCTCGCGGGCGGCGACGGCGTCGTGCACCTCGGAGCCCGTGGCGATCAGGATCGTGTCGGGCGTGCCGCTCGCAGCCTCGATCAGGACGTAGGCGCCCTGGTGCAGCCCCTCGGCCGGCGCGAACACGGTGCGGTCGACCGTCGGCAGGTTCTGGCGCGTCAGGATCAGCGCCGTCGGGCCGGTGCGGTTGAGCAGCGCGGCCTTCCACGCCTCGCGCACCTCGTTGGCGTCGCCGGGGCGGATCACCATCAGGTTCGGGATCAGGCGCAGCGACATCACATGCTCGATCGGCTGGTGCGTGGGGCCGTCCTCGCCGACCCAGACCGAGTCGTGCGTCCAGACGTACGTCACCGGCGTCTTCGACAGCGCCGCAACGCGGACCGCACCGCGCATGTAGTCGGAGAACACGAGGAACGTGGCACCGAAGGCCCGCAGACCGCCATGGACGTTCATCGCGTTGAGAATCGCGCCCATGCCGTGCTCGCGGATGCCGAAGTGCAGATTGCGTCCGGCGTAGTCGCGCTCGGAGACGCTCAGCCCGTCGTTGATGTGCGTGTTGTTCGACGGTGCGAGATCGGCGGAGCCGCCGACCAGCTCGGGGATCGCCGCCGCGAGGGCCTGGATGACCTTGCCGCTCGACGAGCGGGTGGCCAGGCCCTTGGCGTCGGGCTCGAAGACGGGCAGGTTCGCGTCCCAGCCCGCGGGCAGGTCGCCGGCGAGCACGCGCTCGAGTTCGGCCGCGAGCTCGGGGTGCGCAGCGCGGTAGGCCTCGAACTTGGCCTCCCATGCCTCGCGGGCCTCGACGCCACGCGCCTTGTGGTCCATGTGCGCGGCGACGTCGTCGGGCACGAGGAACTGCTCGTTCTCGGGCCAGCCGTAGTTGGCCTTCGTGAGCTTGATCTCCTCATCGCCGAGCGGCGCTCCGTGCGCTTCGGCCGTGTCCTGCTTGTTCGGCGCACCCGGCGCGATGTGCGTGCGCAGGACGATGATCGAGGGGCGGTCGTCGCGATGCGCGGCGGCGAGCGCGTTGCGCACGTCGTCGAGCGTCCAGCCGTCCTCGAGGCGCTGCGCGTGCCAGCCGAGCGCCTCGAAGCGCTGCGGGATGTCCTCGGTGAACGCG
>JBIIFR010000178.1:0-4142 GCA_044237215.1 Gaiellales bacterium | reverse complement strand
GCGGTCAACGGCGTCGACCGAGAGGCCAATGATCTTGACGCCGCGCTGCTGGAACTCGCCGTTGATGCTGGCCATGTAGCCGAGCTCGGTCGTGCAGACCGGCGTGAAGTCCTTGGGGTGCGAGAACAGCACGGCCCACGAGTCGCCGATCCAGTCGTGGAAGTCGATCTCGCCTGCGGTGGTCTGCGCGGTGAAGTTCGGCGCGGTGTCGTTGATGCGAATGCCCATGTCGGGGGTCTCCTTGGGGTTCGGGATCCTCATCCTACCTGCATGAGGATTGCTTGTTCCACTTATTGGATCGAGTTATAGCAGCGATTTGCCGGCCGAGGGCGATCCGCGCGCGCGATTTCACCACCTAGATGCACGTGACGCCAGCACGCTCCGCGGCGACGCGGAGTTGCTGATCGCACGTCGCAAGCTCGAGCCCCATATCCACCGCGAGCAGGAGGTACGACGCGTCGTAGGCAGACAGTCCGGTTTGGCAGGCGACGTCGAGGAGCGCTCTCGTCTCGCGGTGATCCGGTACCGCGGAGATGGAACAGTCGGTGATCGCGGCCAGCGCGGTATGGGCATCCTCAAGGGTAAGACGGCCGCGCCGCACCGCTTGGAGTATCGCGTGGACCACCTCGCTGAACCAGATCGACGGCACAAACGCCGTATCGCTGGCGAGGCGATCCACGACCGCGGCGCCGACCGCACCAGATTCGTCGTCAAAGGCGGCCTCAAGCGCAGCCGAGGCATCGAGGACAAAGGGCACTACAACTTCTTCCCGTCGTCGAGCCAGGAACGAATCTCCGCTGGCGTCGCCTTGACGCCCAACTCGCGCTTGAGGGCCCGCAGGCGAGCGACCGCTGCGGCGCGCTCGTCCACACCGTCGGCAACCGGCACAAGGCGTGCAACCGGCTTGCCGTGCCGCGTGATCGTGACCTCGACGCCGGCCTCGACGTCGCCGATCAATCGGGAAAGATGCGTCTTTGCTTCGTACACGCTGACATCCATAGCGCCAATTCTAGTCAGCAATTGATCAGAATTCCGCGCGGTTGCCTACGGGATCTGCGCAGGGTCGCTCCAAGCCCGCGCGTAGACTCACCCCATGCAGCCCGCTGACCGCCTGATTGACAATCTCGCCACCCTCGCCTCGATCGACGCCGACGGCGACTTCGGCGTCCAGCACAACGCCGCGATCGCGATCCGCAACGGGCATATCGAGGCCGTCGGGCCACGCGAGGAGGTGCTCAAGGCGGTGCAGTTGGCCGACAACGCCGAGGTGATCGATGCCCGCGGCATGAGCGCCGTGCCGGGCCTTGTCGACTGCCACACCCACATCGTCTACGGCGGCAACCGCATCCACGAGTTCGACCTGCGCGCGCAGGGCGCCGACTACGAGCGCATCGCCGCCGAGGGTGGCGGCATCAAGGCCAGCGTGGCGCTGACGCGCGCGGCCACGGACGATGCGCTGCTCGCCGCAGCCGCCAAGCGCCTGGCGCGGATGCGGGCGCTCGGCACCACGACCGCCGAGGTCAAATCGGGCTACGGGCTGACCGCGGCAGACGAGGCACGCATGCTGGCCACCGCCAGGGCAGCGGGCGCGGCAGCCGACGTGCGGGTGACGACGACCTGCCTCGCGCTCCACTCCACTCCACCCGAGGCGAGCTCGCCCGATGCCTACGTGGATTACGCGATCGAGGAGATCCTGCCGGCCTGCGCCCCGCTCGCCGACGCCGCTGATGTGTTTCTCGAACGCGGTGTCTTCGACGTCGCGCAGTCGCGCCGCTTCCTTGAGGCCGCCCGCAGCCACGGCCTGCGCCTGCGCCTGCACGCCGATCAGTTCTCCGAGCTGGGTGCGATTCCGCTGGCGATTGAGCTGGCTGCCGCGTCCGTCGACCACCTCGAAGCCACCACTGCCGACGGCGTCCGGCTGCTCGCCGCGTCGAACGTGATCGGCGTCGGCCTCCCCGTCGCGGCGCTCACGCTGCGGCGCCCGATGCCGCCGCTGCGACAGCTGATCGACGCGGGCGGACGCGTGGCCCTCGCCACCGACGCCAACCCCGGCTCCGCGCCGTGCCTGTCGCTGCCGACCACGATGCACCTCGCCTGCACGCAGATGGGCCTGTCGTGTGCCGAGGCGCTCGTGGCCGCCACCGTCGGCGGCGCCGCCGTCCTCGGCCTCGACGACGAGGTCGGGCGGCTCGCGGTCGGCTACCGAGCCGACGTCGTGCTCATCGACGACCCCGACTGGCGGCAGCTAATCGCCCAGCTTGGCGCCGAGCCGGCCCGCGTCATCCGCGGCTGAGGTGACTGAGGGGGCTTGACCCCTCGGTCAGGTCAGACGATCACGCCAAGCGAATCGCGCGCGACGAGTTCCGCGTAGCGGCCGCCACGGACGACGAGCTCGGCGTGCGTACCGCGCTCGACGATGGCGCCCGCGTCCATGACGAGGATCTGATCGGCGTCACGGACCGTCGACAGGCGGTGCGCGATGGTGATCGTCGTGCGGCCCTCGGCGAGCGCATCGAGGGCCTCCTGCACCTGGCGCTCCGTGTCGACGTCGAGCGCGCTGGTGGCCTCGTCGAGCACCAGAATCGGTGGGTTGCGCAGAACGGTGCGGGCGATCGCAATGCGCTGCTTCTCGCCACCGGAGAAGCGGTAGCCGCGCTCGCCGACGACGGTGTCGTAGCCGCGCTCGAGCCCGACGATGTGCTCGTGGATGCGCGCCGCGCGACAGGCCTCCTCGATCTGCTCGTCGGTCGCGTCGGGACAGGCGAAGCGGAGGTTCTCACGCACGGTCGCGTGGAACAGGTAGGTCTCCTGGCTGACGACGCCGACGAGATCGGCGAGCGACGAGAACGCGAGGTCCTTGACGTCGACGCCGTCGATGCGGACGGCACCGCGCTCCGCGTCGTAGAGCCGCGCGACGAGATAGCCGAGTGTGGTCTTGCCCGATCCGGTCTCCCCCACCACGGCCGTGCTCGTGCCGGGCGCCGCCAGGAACGTCGCAGCGGCGATCGTCCACGGTCCGGTCTGCTCGTAGCGGAACCAGACATCGTCGAACGAGATCTCGCCCCGCACGTCGGCGCGATCCAGAGTACGCGTGCCCTCGTGCTCGTCGATATCGACCTCCAGGTCGAGGTACTCGAAGATGCGATCGAACAGAGCGAGCGACGCCTGCACGTCGATGCCGACCGAGAGCAGCGCGCCGACCGGGAAGAAGATGCGCGTCTGGATGGTGGCGAAGGCGACGAGCGTACCGATGGAGACCGCGCCCCAGCCGGTGGCGATCGACCAGCCGCCCGCCCAGTAGACCAGCGCCGGCAGGATCGCGAACGAGGCGCTGATCGACGCCATCACCCAGCGGCCCGCCATGCGCTGGCGCACCTCGAGCTCGGCGAGCTCCCGCGACTCGCCGCGGAAGCGCTGCGCGAGCTCGGGCCCGCGGCCCATCGTCTTACCGAGCAGCACGCCGCTGACGGACAGCGACTCCTGCACGAGCGACGAGATGTCCGCGAGCGTCTTCTGACGCTCGGTGGCGAGCTTGCGCCGCTCCACGCCGACCCGGCGCGTCAGGAGGACGAAGAACGGCACCAGGATGACCGAGAGGATCGCGAGGCGCCAGTCGAGCAGGAACATCGCGGCGACGGCCGCGAGCACCGTCGTCACGTTGGACACGACGGACGTCGCCGTCGACGTGACCACGTCGTCGACGCCGCCGATGTCGTTGGCGATCCGCGACTGCACCTCGCCGGTGCGCGTGCGGGTGAAGAACGCGAGCGACTGGCGCTGCAGGTGCTCGTACACGTCGGCGCGCAGGTCGTGCATGACCTCCTGCCCGACGCGGTTGGAGAGGTACGTCTGCGCAACGCCGAGGATGCCGACGATGATCGCGATCGCGATCATGCCGCCGGCCAGCCAGGCCAGCAGGTCCGTGTTCGCCTCGGGAATCGCGTTGTCGATGATGTCGCGGAGCAGGAACGCGGGCACCATGCCGAGCGCGCTGGAGAAGACGATCAGTCCGAGAACGAGAGAGAGACGGCTCCGCTCGGGCCCGAACAGCGCGAAGACGCGATGCAGGTTGGCGCGGCGGACCTCCGGGTCCTCCGGACGCTGCGGCTTGTCGCCGGTATCGAACGTTCCATGTCGGCCGC
>JBIIFR010000176.1:0-4150 GCA_044237215.1 Gaiellales bacterium | reverse complement strand
CAAGGAGAAGGTGCACGACCCCGCGGTCGCCGAGCTGCTGTGTCCGAAGGACCACCCGCTCGGTACGAAGCGCCTGTGCGTGGACCACGGCTACTACGAGACGTACAACCGCGACAACGTCGAGCTGGTCGACATCAAGGGCCACCCGATCGAGCGCGTCACCGAGCACGGCATGCGGGTCAAGGATCAGGAATGGGAGTTCGACGCGATCATCTTCGCCACGGGCTACGACGGCATGACCGGCGCCCTCCTGGCTGTCGACATTGAGGGCCGTGACGACCACCGGCTGCGCGACGACTGGCGCGACGGCCCGCACTCGTACCTCGGGTTCATGGTCAACGGCTACCCGAACCTGTTCACGCTGACCGGCCCCGGCAGCCCGTCGGTGCTGAGCAACATGATGACCGCCATCGAGCAGCACGCCGAGCTCTGCGACGCCGCCATCGGGCACTGCGTCGATGCAGGGCTGGCAGCGCTCGAGCCGACGGCCGAGGCGCAGGCCGAGTGGGACCAAGAGGTCCACGACGCGGCGTACTCCACGCTCTATCCGCAGGCCGCCTCGTGGTACATGGGCGCGAACATCCCGGGCAAGCCGCGGGTCTTCCTGCCGTACATCGGCGGCGTCGGCACGTACAACGAGATCTGCAAGGACGTCGTGAGCGACGGCTGGCGCGGGTTCGTCGGCGTCAGCTGAGTCGCGCTGAACCTACGGCGCAGCGTTTGCGTGGCTGTACGTGAACTTGTGCACGCCAAGCTCGAGCATCGTCTCGGTCTCGATGACGCCTGAGAGCGCCCGTGTGCGCGTGATGAGGTCACCGAGCGCTTCGGAGTCGGCGCAGATGATCTGCGCGTAGATATCCGCACGTCCCGCCAGGGAGGAGACGTAGGTCGTCTCGCTCCATGATGCGAGCGTTTCGACGATCGCGGACTGCGAGGCCCCCTCGACGCGCACGAGCATGAGTGCCAGCACCGAGTTGCCGAGCCGCATCGGATCAACGAACGCCAAGAATCGCAGGGCGCCAAGGTGCTCCAACTTGCGGACACGGCTACGAACGGTGCCCTCGGAGACACCGACTTCGCGGGCAATGTCGCGATAGGCCCGCCGTCCATTCTCTTGGAGTGCGCGCAGGATCGCCTGATCGGTCTCATCGAGGGGGATCTCCAGCGCCATCGTGCGGATTCTACGCAATGCGCCACGAATACGTGGGATTCGCAGAACGTTTGCCGTGATTTGCTTCGCATTGCGTAGTTTTGTGCCTTGCGTTGGCACGTCGGGCGAACAATGCTGAGCCCAACAGTCGTACGGCAGGAGAGCGTGATGATCGAGATGAGAGGACCGGTTTCCACGTGGGAGGATCGGGGCGTCGAACGTTCCGGCACGCTGCCCAACGACTGGTACACGTCGCAAGAGCTCTTCGATCTGGAGATGAAGACGCTATTCCGCGACACCTGGACGTGCGTGGGACGCACCGACCAGGTCGAGCACCCCGGCCAGTACTTCACGACGACCGTGGCTGCCGAGGAGATCGTGGTGTGTCGTGATGGTCAGGGCACGCTACGCGCGCTGTCCAATGTGTGCCTCCATCGCGCCGGTCCGGTCGCGATCGGCAAGGGCACCCGCAAGGCCTTCCAGTGCCCGTACCACGGCTGGATGTACGAGCTCGACGGGCGTATGCGCAATGCGCGCGGCATGGAAGGCACCGAGGAATTCGACCCGGAGACAACCCGCCTGCCGGAGTTCCGCATCGCCACGTGGGGGCCGACCGTCTGGGTCACCCTCACGGACGCTGCGCCGCCGCTGGAGGAGTGGCTCGGCGACATCACGCCGCGCCTCACCAACTATCGCGTCGATGAGCTCGAGTTCGTCGGTGGTCGCCGGTGGGAGATCGACTGCAACTGGAAGATGTACGTCGATAACTTCATGGAGGGGTACCACATCCCCTTCATCCACCCTGGGCTCACGCAGAGCCTCAGTCCGTCTGTCTACACCTACAAGCTCGGCAAGTACACGAACGAGCAGTACGGTGCCGAGCCGCACCCGCGCGGTCCCGGCTCGCGTATCGCCGGCATCCTCGGCAGCACGCAGGACCTGCGCCGCATCAAGCCGCCGATCGAGGGCCTCAACGACGAGGAGCGGGTGGGCTACTACTTCCACTGGGTCTTCCCGCTGACGACCATCAACTTCATGCCTGACGGCCTGCTGATCTTCCAGATCAGTCCGCTCGGCCCGGAGCGCTCCGAGTCCCGATTCATGTGGTGGTTCCCGCCGGCGAAGTCCTTCCAGGACAAGCTGCTGCAGGCGGCGTTGGTCAACTTCGGCCACCTCATCAACACCGAGGATTACGAGATCTGCGAGCACGCACAGAAGGGCATGCGCTCGAGTGTGTATCGGCAGGGCCGGTATGCGGCGACGCAGGAGATGTGCCTCCACCACTTCCATCAGCTGCTCACCGACTACATGGCGCCGCACTTCGACGCGTGGGATGCCACGCGGGCTGGACTCACCGCCAATGGCAATGGGAACGGCAATGGGAATGGCAATGGTCATGCGAAGACGCAGGCAAAGGCGGCCGTCAAGCAGGCGACCAAGAATGGAGCCGGCGCATGAGTCCGTACCGCACCGGTGACGACTTGGAGGCCGAGCTCGTCGCCTTTCTGACGCGCTTTCTCGATTCCGACGATGGCGCCACGGTGGCGAGTGGCCTCGCAATGGTCGACGGCCCTGCCGTCCTGGAGTTGATCGTGCGCGATCCCGATGCTGTCGTCCACGCCGATCTGAAGCAGCGCACCGTCGCCGCTGGCTGGGCCAACGAGGCATCGGCCACCGTCCGCATTACCGCCACCGGGCTGCACAACCTGCTGCTCGACCGGCTTGGGCCCGTTGAGATCTCACGCCTCTTGGAGGAAGACGACCTTGCGCTTGAGGGCCCGCCGCCGGCACTCGCGGGACTGCTGCTCGTGGCCGAGCCGTTGCGGCTGCACTACGAGGCGAGCCTGACAGAGCGCGGCCGTGACGATCTGCTTGCGTCGCCACTTCCGGAGGTCGGCGAGATCTGGGAGACCGATGTCGAGCCGCCGCGCGTGTTCGGCATCCGGCGTCCGTGGCAGCCCGAGAAGTCCTCGCGCGCGCAGCAGGTCTAACGAACAATCAGTCGGCGCGCATCCACGGCCCGTCGGCCGTGACGCCCGACTCCTCGCCCTCACCGAACCACGGGTCCGAGACGTTCCACGCGGCGTCGAACGTGCCGATCTGCCACTGCGTGCCGCGCAGGAACAGCCAGCGCATCTGCTCGCGCTGGAAATCGGTGGACGCGGCGCCGTACTCATCGAGGCCGTCGCGGATGCACTCATAGAGGCGGATGAAGTACGGGTCGATCCACTGCTCGACCCACAGGCGCTGCAGCTCGGGCAGGTTCTGCGGCTGCTCGCGGGCGTAGCGCTCGCCGAAGGTGCCGGCGAACGAGTAGCAGACGTAGATCGCCGCGCAGAAGTCGCCGAACGACCCCTCGTGGGCAGCGCGCACCCAGAAGTTGATCGCGCCCTCGCGCATCGGGCGGGCGGCCCAGCGCGTCTTGGCGAACGGGCCGAAGTCGCCCAGCGTCTCGAGCTCGACGCGCGTCGTGTTGGCGCGCACGCTGTACTCGCGCGAGAGGTCGATGAAGGGCAGGTGCGGCGGCACCTTCGGATACACGGGCGCCGTCATCTGCTGGCCGAGGTACGGCAGGTCCTGGATCAGCCAGTAGCGGAACTGATCGTCGCGCAACTCGCCGGCGAACAGTGCCTCGGTCCATGGGTGGTGCAGCCAGCGCTCCCAGACCGGTCCCGCCGCCTCGATGCACTCGTCCGAGAATCCCATGTCCTGCCTCTCTCTCCGTGGTGCTGCGAGTCTACCGCTGCCCGCCGACTCCGTCAGCCTGGTGCGGGGATGGAGCAGAACGTCAGCTGGCCGCACCTGCCGCCCTCTGTCCGACCCTTGGCCTCCCGACCATCAGGTCTGCGATGGCCGGCGTATCAGCGCTTGGCACGCGGCAACGTGATCGTCTCGGTCGTCGCCGTCGTCGTGCCGCCCGTGGGCGTGAACGCAACTCGCAGTGCCAGCCGCAGCGGCGCGCGCTTGAGCGCCGCACGGGACTTCCTATCCAATGTGCAG
>JBIIFR010000175.1:0-4151 GCA_044237215.1 Gaiellales bacterium | reverse complement strand
CGCGGGACTCATCTTCATCGCGCCAGCACGCTTCGATCTGCGACGTGGCCGGCAAGGCTCGCTCGTGGATGAGCTGGCTCGATTTGCCGAGCAGCACGCCGACGGCATTCATGGCCTCGCGTACTGGCTTGAGCCGCGGACCTAACCTCCGAGCTTCCGCAGCTCCTTCGGCGTGCGCGCCCAGCGCAGGGTGCCGCGCCGCGGCTCAACGGTCTCGCGGAAGCGCACGCAGAGCGCGCCGCCCTTCTTGAACCACGGCACCTCGTCGACGTCTTTGGCGCGTAGGAGCGCTCGCGCGAGCAGCGTCAGGTTCGGCTCGTGTCCGACGCACACCACGGTGCCGTTATCGGGCAGCGCCACCAGCCGGGCACGTGCCTCGCCGACGGAGGCGTGCGCCGCCAGCTCGGGGCAAGAAGTAGGGGCGGGCCAGTCGGCCTGGTCCGACAGGATCCGGGCGGTGTCCCACGCGCGCACGTAGGGGCTCGCGAGCAGCAACTCCACGCGGCCGACGAGCGTGCCGAGCCCGCGGGCGGCGGGCGCGAAGCGCTCGCGCCCGAACGGCGTCAGCGGGCGCAGCGCGTCGTACGGCCAGCGTTGGGGATCGGCCTCCTCGGCGATCGCATGGCGGATCAAGATGATGTCCATCGCCGGACGGACCTAGCCCTCGAGGCCGACCGTGGCGAGTGCGGCCAGGCACATCGCCTCGTCCTGCTCGCTGAGCGCCCCGGAGATGCCCAGCGCGCCGACCTGCCTGCCGTTCTGACGCACGGACACGCCGCCGGCGAAGACGATCATGCGTCCGCCGATGGTCTTGGCGAAGCCCCAGTCGCCGTTGCCCGGCATGCTCGGCTCGGCCATCTCGCCGGTGCGGCAGTTCCAGAGCGCGGAGGAGTAGGCCTTGTCGACGGCGATGAAGTACGCGCCGAGCGGCGAGCCGTCCATGCGCGCACTGGCGACGGGATTGCCGGCGCGGTCGGCGACGACGATCGAGACGAGGTGGCCCTGGCGCTCAGCCTCGGCACGGGCCGCGGCGATGATCCGCTGCGCCAGCTCGAGACCGATGTCGTGCCCTTCGACGAGCTCGCCCATGGGTTCCTCCCCGCTCCAGCCGACCCGTGCCGGCTGGGGAGTGGACCCGGGCGGGATCGAACCGCCGACCTCCTGGGTGCGATCCAGGCGCGCTCCCAACTGCGCTACGGGCCCGTGGATGGCCACGATAGCCGATTCGGCTGGGTGCTACGCGCCGGTAGGCGGCGTGGGATCGGCAGGAGCAGCCGGCGCCGCCGGGGCGGCCGGGGTGCTGGCACCGAAGTCGACCTTCACGGGCTCGCGCTCGGCCTGGTTCTCGAGCTCGAAGAATGCGCGCGGCGAGAAGCCGAACGGTCCGGCGATCAGGACGCCCGGGAACTGCTGGCACTTCGTCAGGTAGGTCTGCACGTTGCCGTTGTAGAGGCGGCGGGCGGCGCTGATCTGATCCTCGGTGTTGCTCAGCTCGAGCTGCAGCTGGGTGAACGACTCGACGGCGCGCAGCTGCGGGTAGGCCTCGGCGATGGCGAAGAGCTGGCCGAGTGCCTGGGTGAGGAAGCCCTCGGTCGCGGCGGCCTCCTGCGGCGTGCGCGCGCCGATGGCGGCGGCGCGGGCCTTGGAGACGCTCTCGAACGCCTCGGTCTCGTGCGTCGCGTAACCCTTGACGGTCTCGACGAGGTTGGGGATCAGGTCGTGACGGCGCTTCAGCTGCACGTCGATCGTGCTCCACGCCTCGTCGCACATGTTGCGTGCGTTGACGAGTCCGTTGTAGGTCGCGAAGACGATCAGCGCGAGGATGACCAGGATTGCGATGACGACGATGACGATGATCATGGTCGCAGTGTAGTCGCCGAATGGCGTGTTGTCAGGAAGCGGTGCGAATCAGTGCGATGAGCGCGGCGACGCCGAGTGCAATCGGCTGCTCGGCGATCCACTCGTCGGGACGGTGCGCATGATCGCCGCGGGTGATGCCGATGCCGACGCTGGGGATGCCGCGGGCGTGGCCAGCGTTCGCGTCGGTCGAGGCGAGGTGCTCCTCGGCGCTGCCGAGACCGACGGCGCTGCGCGCGGCGCGGGCGAGCTCGAGCAGCGGCTCGCCCGGCAGGTTCGCGCCGCCGGGCCGGTTGCCGACCTGCTCGAGCGCGACGGTGAGGCCCGCGGGCACGTCCACCGCGACGGCGCGCTCGACGCGGGCGGCGGCGGCGTCGACGGTGCGCTGGTCTGCGTGGCGAATGTCGACCAGCAGCTCGGCGCGATCGGCGATCGCGTTGATCGCGGTACCGCCCGAGATCGTCCCGATGTTGATCGCGGCGGGCGGCGCGCAGGCGAGGATGTGCTCCCCGATCGCAATCGCCTGATGCACGGCGCTGGGGCGACCGCGATCCGTCCACGAGTGGCCGCCGGGTCCGGTTACGGTGACGCGGTAGCGGACCGAGGCGATGCCGCCCACGGCCAGGCTGTCGATGCCGTGTCCCTCGATCGCGATCAGCGCGCGCACGGGCTCGCGATCGAGCAGCGCGCTGACCCCGCGCAGATCGCCGAGGCCCTCCTCGCCGACGGTGAAGGCGATCAGGACGGGGGAGGAGGGCGGTGCGAGCACGAGCTCGCGGGCGACGTGCAGGAGCACCGCGATGCCGAGTGCGTTGTCGCCGATGCCGGGGCCGATCAGGCGCCCGCCCTCGCGGCGCACGGTCAGCGGGGTGTCGGCCGGGAAGACCGTGTCGAGATGCGCACACACGGCGAGCGCTGGCCCGTCATCGCCGATCCGCGCGACCACGTTGCCCGCGTCGTCGAAGGCCGCATCGAGGTGCAGCGCATGCAGGCGGGCGAGCACCTCCTCGCCGCGCGGCCGCTCCGCGAACGTCGGCGCGGGGATCAGGCAGAGGGCCTCAGCAGCGTCGCTGATGCGCGCCACGGCCTCGGCATCGGTGATTCGTGGAGCAGCCACGGGGAGAGGGTAACGGGAATATCCGCTACACACGTGTGAGGTCATTTCCGCAGATTGCGGCTACACTGCGTGCTCACCGATCGGCCCTCGGGCCTCGACCGGGAGATCATATGGCTGAAGACCAGACCCTTTTCGCGTCCGTCATCGAGCAGCATTTGGCGCTCAAGCGCCGCAATGCCGAGCTCGAGCCCGACATGCCGTTGGAGGAGTTCATCCCCGCGGACCCGTTCGACAACCACGCGCTCTTCAAGACCGAGGCCGATGCCCAGTCCGAGGAGGAGGAGACCGGCGAGCATCCGGCCGTCCGCCTCGAATGGGATGAGGATCCGCTGGTCGACCCGACGGTGGAGGCCACCGGCTGGGCCGAGACCACCGCATCGGGCGAGTTCGACTGGGAGAGCTAGTCCCGCTGCGACGCCGACGCGTCGCAGTCGGTCAGCTGAGGGAGCGCAGCGTGCGGCAGACGTCCGCGCTGATCGTTTCGGCGGCGGCGAGCGCGCCCTCAATGTGCCCCGCGTGGTCTTGGCCCGTCTCGGTGGCGGCCAGCCAGAGGCGACCGTGCGTGGCGTCACGGAAGCGCGGATGGCCATAGGTGCCGTAGTCGGCGAGCTCCTCGACGTGGGCCGGTGACGTCCAGCGCTCGCCGCGCCAGTCCTGCACGTGCAGCGCTACCGGCGCGCGCGCCTCCTCGCCGAACAGGTCCACCAGCTGCGCGATGATCGCCTCGCGCCCGATTGGGTCGGGTAGCGGCATGGCGAATCCGAACAGCGCGGAGGGCCGACCGCCGGGGCCGCTCAGGTCGTGGAGCTCGCGGAGCGGGCCGCTGTAGCTGATCGCGGCGCCCGCGAGTCCGTGCTCCCGCCAGAACGGCGTCGCGTACTCGGCGACGACCTTCGTCATCGCACCCATCCAGACGGGCGTGCGCGCGGCGAGGTCGGCGAGGTCCGCTGGCAGCGCCGGCTCGAAGGCGATGTCGGCCACGGCCAGGGCGGGCGGCAGCGCGACGACGGCGCAGCGCGCGTGCACCGTGCCGTCACGGTGCGCCACCTCGACCCGCGCCTCCTGACCGCCACCGATGATGCGCACCGCGTGCACGGGCGTGTCGAGGCGGATCGCATCGCCGAGCTGCACTGCGAGCGCGAGCGGGAGGGACTGCGCGCCGTCCTGAAACCGCAGG
>JBIIFR010000174.1:0-4156 GCA_044237215.1 Gaiellales bacterium | reverse complement strand
GATCATCGACACCGGCCTCGGTACGCCAGGCACGGTGCGCCGTTGGGCTGAGGCGCTGGAGCTGCTCGGGAACCCGTCGATCCACCGCCTCGTGATCACGCACTACCACCCCGATCACATCGGCTGTGGCGGGCTGCTCGCCGACCTCGTCGAGCCGAACGAGGTGGTGCAGGGGCGTCTCGACGCCGCGTTGTCGAAGAACGCCTGGGTCGACATGGATATCGAGGGCGTCTACGACCACATGTTCGGCAACGGCATGTCGGCGGAGATGGCGCGCGAGGCGGCCGACGACGAGGGTGGCTCGCCCGTCACGATCCCCGAGCCCACGCACCTGGTGGATGAGGGCGACATCGTCCGTGTGGGCGACGAGGATTTCCGCGTGCTGCATCTGCCGGGTCATGCCGACGGCCACATCGCGCTGCACGGCGAGGCGTCGGGCCGGATGTTCGGCGGCGACGTCATTCTCGCCACGATCAGCCCGAACGTCGGCCGCTGGGAAGACACCGATTTTGACCCACTCGGCCGCTACTTCGAGACCCTCGAGCGTCTGGCTGAGCTGGCACCGACGATCGTCCACGGCGGCCATCGCCAGCCGGTCGAGGACGTCGCTGGCCGCGCCCGCGAGATCCGTGCGATGCACGATGAGCGTCTGCTGATCGCGCACGGCGCGCTGCAGAACGGCGCCGTCTCGGCCATGGACGTGGCGAGCGTCATCTGGCCCAGCGGCCACGGCATGCACGAGCGGCGCTTTGCCCTCGTGGAGGCCCTCGCGCACCTTGAGCGCCTCGTCGCCGACGGCCGGGCCACGGTCTCGGACGACGGCTACCGCTTCGCGGCTGTGTAGCGCGCGATCAGGTCAGCGCTCGCGACGCGGGGAGGACGTGAGAACCGCGCGGATGGGGTGTCCTCTCCGTGCGTCGTCTGCTGCGTTGCCGCGGGCGGGGGAGGACACAAGATTCGCGCGGTTGTTGCGCCCTCCCCCTGTGCGCCGCGGACTCAGTCGAGGACGGCGCCGCTGGAGGCGGGGCCGACGAGCAGCGCGTACTTGTGCAGCACGCCGCGCGTGTACTTCGGCGTGGGGCGCTGGTAGCGCGCCCGCCGCTCGGCGAGAGTGGCCTCGTCGACCTCGAGGTCGAGGCGGAGCTCAGCGACGTTGATGTTGATGATGTCGCCCTCCTCCATCAGGCCGATCGGGCCGCCCTCGACGCTCTCGGGGCAGACGTGGCCGATGCAGAAGCCGCGCGTGGCGCCGCTGAAGCGCCCGTCGGTGATCAGCGCGACGGTCTCGCCGAGCCCGGCACCCATCACGGCGCCGGTCACGCCGAGCATCTCGCGCATGCCGGGACCGCCGATCGGGCCCTCATCGCGGATCACGATGACGTCGCCGTCCTTGATCTTGCCCTCGACGACCGCATCCATCGCGGCCTCCTCACCCGAGAAGACGCGGGCCGGGCCGCGGAACTCGCGGATGCCGGTCGAGGCGACCTTGACGACGCCGCCGCCCGGGGCGGCCGTACCGCGCAGGACGAGCAGGCCACCGTCGGCGTGGACGGGGTTCGAGAAGGGGTGCACGATCGTGCCGTCGGCGTTCGGGGCGTCGGCGAGGGCCTCGGCCATCGTCTGGCCGGTGACGGTCAGCGCGTCGCCGTGCAGATGGCCGGCGTCCAGCAGTTCCTTGAGGATCACCGGGATGCCGCCGACCTTATCGAGGTCGGCCATGACGTACTGGCCACCCGGCTTGAGGTCGGCGATATGCGGGGTCTGCGCTGCGAGGCGATTGAAGTCGTCGAGCGAGAGGTCAACGCCGCACTCGTGGGCCATCGCCAGCAGGTGCAGGACCGCGTTGGTCGAGCCGCCGCACGCGTTGACCGCCATGATCGCGTTCTCGAAGGCCGGCTTGGTCATGATCATCCGCGGCGTCAGGTTCTCCTCCACGGCACGGACCGCGATCGCACCGGCGGTGTTCGCCCACTCCTTGCGACGGATGTGCGTGGCGGGGGCGGAGGAGGAGCCGATCGGCGCCATGCCGATCGCCTCGCCGATCGTCGCCATCGTGTTGGCGGTGAACATGCCGCCACACGAGCCGGCGCCCGGGCAGGCCTCCTTCTCGAGCTCGAGCAGATCCTCTTCGCTCATCGTGCCGCGCGCAACCGCGCCAACGGCCTCGAAGACGTCCTGAATGTTGACGTCCTTGCCGCGGAACTTGCCGGGCATGATCGTGCCGCCGTAGAGGAAGCAGCCCGGCAGGTTCAGTCGGGCCATGCCCATCAGCATGCCGGGGAGGCTCTTGTCGCAGCCGGCGATCGTGACAGCACCGTCGAAGCGCTCGGCGTGCATCACGAGCTCGTACGCGTCGGCGATGTTCTCGCGCGAGACGAGCGAGGCGCGCATGCCCTCGTGGCCCATGGCGATGCCATCGGAGACGGCGATGGTGTTGAAGATCAGCGCAACGGCGCCGGCGTTGTTGACGCCCTTCTGGGCCTCGACGGCGAGCTTATCGAGGTGGTAGTTGCACGGAGTGACCTGGTTCCACGACGTCGCGACGGCCATCTGCGGCTTCGTGAAGTCCTCGTCGGTGAGGCCGACGGCACGGAGCATCGCGCGCGCGGGGGCGCGGCGGAAGCCCTTGGTGATCTCGTCGGAGGGGCGCTGGTGGTTGCTCATGGCGGCATCGTAATCGGTTCCGGAGAACCTACGCTGCCAGCGCGCCGCCGGGATGGTCCGCCAGGACGGCAAGGACGGCTGTGGCGTGCCGCTCGAGGAACGCCGGGCCCACGCCGGGAAGCAGGCTGAGGGCATCGGATGTGGCGGGGCGCGTCGCGGCGATCGCGTGCAGCGTGGCGTCCTTGCCGATCACGTAGGCCGGCACGCCGGCCTCCTTGGCGGCCGCGCTACGCCAGGCCTTGAGGGCGATTAGGAGGTCCTCGGGGACGTCGTCGGGGATCGGGGGTGCAGCGGCTTTGCGCTTGGAGCGCGTGCGCGTCGCGGCCGTCTCGGCCGGGTAGTCGATCGGGCTGCAGACGTCGCAGCAGCGGCCGTCGGCGATGGGCTCCTGCTGGTCGCCGAAGTAGCGCAGCAGCGTCAGGCGACGGCACGAATCGCCCGCGGCAAAGGCCTGGGCTGAGTCGAGGCGATCCCAGCGACCGCCGTCGATCCTACGCGCGCGCAGGCGCACCTCTTCGGCGCGGTCGGCGCCGAGACGACGGAGCTTGATGCGGCCGCGCCAGAGCTGGCTCGAGCCGGGGAAAAGCTCCGCGGCGCCAACGGCCTCGGCCGAGGCCAGCCAGGCGCGGGCGTCGTCCTCGAAGGCGTCGAGCATGCGCGCGAGCTCGCTCGGGTTGGCGGAAAACTCGCCGGTGTCCTGGTCGGCGAGGTGGGCGAGCGCGGCGAGCACCCGATTCACTTCGTCGGCACCGAAGTGCGCGCGGCGAATCAGCGCGCCGAGGATGCCGCGATCGCCGCTTGAGTGCAGCAGGACGCAGCGCGACGGCAGCCCGTCGCGACCGGCGCGGCCCGACTCCTGCGAGTACGCCTCGAGCGACTGCGGCAGGCCCCAGTGCCAGACCTGGCGAATGTCCGCCTTGTCGACGCCCATGCCGAAGGCTGTTGTGGCGACGATGATCGCGTCGTCTGAGGCCATGAAGCGGTCCTGACGGCGCTGGCGATCATCGCGGCTCAGACCCGCGTGGTACGCCTCGGCCGGCAACCCGATTGCGGCGAGCGCCTCGGCGACCATCTCGCTGTCCTTGCGCGTGCGCACGTAGACGATCGCGGGGCGCGACTCGGGGGCGCTGATGCCGTCCTCGAGCAGCTGCAGGCGGCGTGCCTTGCCACTGGCCTCGATGGCGTCGAACGTGAGGTTGGGGCGATCGAAACCGGTGTGGACCTCAACGGGGTCGTTCATGGCCAGGCGGCGGATGATGTCGATGCCCGTGGGGGTCGTGGCGGTGGCCGTCAGGGCCATCACCGCGGTCGGCTGGATCTGCTCGCGTACCTGCGCGAGGCGACCGTAGTCGGGCCGGAAGTCGTGGCCCCACTCGGACAGGCAGTGCGCCTCGTCGACCACGAGCAGGTCGACGTGGGCCTCGGCGAGCGCAGCGGCGAAGCGCGCGTTGGCGAAGCGTTCAGGCGCCACGTACAGCAGGCGCACGGCGGG
>JBIIFR010000004.1:0-14920 GCA_044237215.1 Gaiellales bacterium | reverse complement strand
TCACCAGCAGGCCATAGGCGGCGGCGACGCTCAGCACGTTGAGGATGACGGCCTTGAGCGGCAGCAGGACGGAGCGGAACGCGCGCATCAGCAGGATGAACGTCACTCCGAGCACGAACAGGATCAGGAGCGGGAACGAGCCGTAGATCTCATCGATGAAGTCGATGCCGGCGGACGGGCCGCCACCGACCAGCACGGTCGTGCCGGCGGGGAAGTCGGCGGCGGGTACGGCCTCGGAGCGGATGCGGCGGGCGAGGTCCTGCACCTCCTCGTCGCCATAGGCTCCTTCGGACGCCGCCAGAACGAGGGCGTAGCGGCCGCTCGCGTCGACGAGGCCTGCCTTCTTCGCCTGAGCGCGTGCTGCCGGCGTATCGCCCTTGGCGAGCAGGTCGGACACGGAGGCGACGGCGGTCTCCTGCGTGCTCATGGCCGGATCGCTGCGCAGCGTCGTCGCCAGACGACCCATCGCCGCGAGCTCGGCGGGTGCCCAGACGCCGTCGGGTCGACCGGTGTCGACGACGATCTGCGAGGGGGCAAGGGTCCCAGCGCCCACGGATGCCTCGAGCTTGAGCATGCCCTGGACGCTCTCGCTCTGGGTTGGTAGCCCGTCGTTGGAGCCGGGCGTGAGTGAGATCCAGAAGGTGGGCAGGGCGAGGGCGATCAGGAGGGCAGAGCCGACGACCAGGAAGGGCCAGGGGCGCCGCATGATCGACGTGGACAGCCGCACCCAGAAGCCCCCGGTGTCGTCCACCCGCGCGTCGAGCACCCGGCGCGGCACGACCCGCAGACGACCGAGCCAGACGCCACAGAGCGAAAGCAGCGCGGGCAGCAGCGTCAGCGCGGCGAGGATGGAGATCAGCGGGATGATCAGGCCACCGACGCCCATCGAGCGGATGAACGGCAGTGGCAGCAGCGTCAGGCCGGCGAGGCCGACGGCAACCGTCAGACCGGAGAACACCACCGCATGGCCGGCGTACTCCATCGTCGGATTGAGTGCCTCGCGCACCTCCGCCCGCGTCAGATCGACGGCTCGGGCGTCCCCCTCGGGCCCCAGCTTGCGGCGCTGGATGGCGAGCATCTCCTCCCGGAACCGGTAGACGACGAGCAGGGAGTAGTCGATCGCGATCCCGATGCCGATCAGCGTCACCAGGTTGGTCACGTAGATGGCCATGTCGATCCGGTGGGCGGCGATCCAGACGATCCCGAGCGTGGTCGGGACGGTGGCGAGTGCGAAGGCGAGCGGGACGAACGTCGCGATCAGCGTGCCGAAGATGAACAGGAGGACCACGATCGCGATCGGAATGGCGATCAGCTCGCCCCGGATCAGGTCCTCGTTGACGATCGGCTGCAGGTCCTTGTTGATGGCGGTCTGGCCCGTCAGGTAGGCGGTGGCGCCATCAATGCCGCCGATCGCCGTGCGCATCTCCTCGACGCGCACCTGCGCCGCCGCAGGCTCGAGCGTCGTACCGATGGGCGCGTAGACCAGATCGCCGCTGGTCTGGACGGCTCCGACCTGAGCGCTGCCGAGCGCCGCCGCGGCCCGCTCTGCTGCTGCTCCCGTCTCGCGCACCAGCGCCGGCGTGGCCGGCTGCCCGTCCTCGGTCTGCACGACGAACACGAACGTCGAATCGCCGCGCTGGCCGAAGTCGCTCTGGAGGAGCTCCAGCACCTTGGTCGACTCCGTGTCCGGGATGTCGAAGCGGTTCGAAAGGAGGTCGTTGAGTCCCGCGCTGGCGAAGGCCCCGACGGCCACGACCGCGATCCAGACGAGGATGACGGGCCAACGAAAGCGGTCGGCGAAGGAGGCGAAGCGGATCATTGGGGGTGGTTGTGCCTGCCTGGCTCGGGGCGTCGATCGCCCGAGCTGGCTCGGACAGTCTTTCGCATTGACCGGATGCTCAGCCGCAGTCGCGCAGTACGAGCTCGGCGGCGATCTTCCCGGACAGGAGCACGAGGGGCACGCCACCGCCGGGATGAGCACTGCCGGTGGCGAGGTAGAGACGCCGCGCCGCCGGCGACTCGTTCCGGGGTCGGAGGAAGGCGGCGCGCGGGCCCATCGACGCGGTGCCGTAGATGGCACCGCCAGGCGCACCGGTCAGGCGCTCGAGGTCGGCCGGGGTGCGCCGGAGCACGGCCTTGAGGCGCCCGCGGGCGTCGAGGCCGAGCGCGTCGAGTCGATCGAGGATGTGCTCCTGATAGCGCTCGCCGGCCGCCTCCCAGTCGACGGGGCCGTGGCGCGGTGCATTAACCAGCACGAACCACGACTCGTCGCCGGGCGGTGCGCAGCTCGGGTCGGTGGCGGCCGGGTTACAGAGGTAGACAGCGGGGTCGTGCGCGGGCTGCGGATCGTCGAAGACGTCGGCGAACTCGGCGCGGTAATCACGCGGGAACCAGATGTTGTGGTGAGCGAGATCTGGCGTGCGGCCGCGCATCGCCAGCATCAGAACGAAGCCCGAGACGCTCTGCGGCGCCTCCGCCACCTGACGTGCCTGCTTGGGCGCGTCGAGCAGGCTGCCGTAGAGGTGCGCGGCGTCGACGTTCGAGACGACGGCGTCAGCGGCGAGGCGCTCGCCGTCGGCCAGCTCCACGCCAACGGCGACCCCGTGCTCGACGAGGATGCGCGCGACCCGGGCCCCCGTCCGCACTTCGCCGCCCCGCGCCTCGATCGCGTCGCGCAGCACCTCGGCAATGCGGTGCATGCCGCCGCGGGGGTGCCAGGCGCCGAAGGCGGTTTCCGTGTACGGGATCACCGACAGCGTGCCGGGTGCGCGCGCCGGATCGGCGCCCGCGTAGGTGGCGAACCGCTCGAGCAGCTGACGCAGCCGGGGATCCCGGAACCGCCGCTCCGCGATCTGGCTAAGCGTGACGTGCGCCTGGATGACGCGCGGGTCGATCGGGCGTCCGCTGCGGCGCGCGATGTCGAGCAGCGAGCCGACCGGTGCGGACAGAAAGAGCGGCAGGGACATATCCCACGTGCGCTGCCCTGCGGCGAGCAACTCGCGCCACTCCTCCCCCGCGCCCCGCTCGAAGCCGTCGAACTCGGCCGCCGTGCGATCCTCATCGGTCCACGTCTCAAGCTGTGAGCCGTCATGCCAGCGGTAGCGGCAGATCGGCTCCACCGGCTGCAGCTCGAGGACGTCCTCGAGTCGGATGTCCGCGGCGGCGAGCGTCTCGGCGAGCGTGAAGGGCATGGTCATCAGCGATGGGCCGGTGTCGAAGGTGTGCCCCGCGCAGGTCTCGATGTTGAGCTTGCCGCCGACGCCGTCCGAGGCCTCGAGCACGGTCACGGCGCAGCCGGCGCCTGCGAGCCGGGTGGCGGCGCCCAGACCCCCGATCCCGGCGCCGATCACGATGACGTGCGTCATCGGGAGCGCTCCTGTTGTCGCAGGCGCAGCAGGGCCGGCACCGTGAACGCGCCCATCGCGAGAAAGCTGGCGAGGGCCACGCCGCGGCCCTCGAAGAACAGGGCGTGCGCGACGGTCTCGCCGATCCAGGTCCAGGCGAACAGCGCGGGCCCGAGCAGGTTGCCCAGGCGGTCGTCGCCGCGGTGGGTGCTCCCACGCTCGGCGAACGCCCACCAGCCGAAGAGGATGGATCCGACGAGGAACCAGCCGGCGAAGTTGATCAGTGGGATACCGAAGTAGGCCCCGCCGTTCGGCCACTCCCAGATCCCGAGCCCGACCATCTGCGGGTCGAGCGCGACGTCCCAGGCCGTCAGCGCACCGGCGGCGAACAGCGCCCGGGTTAGCGGCGTGGAGCCGAGCAGCTCGCCGATGCGCCACGCCGGATACGCCATCATCGCCCACGCCAACGGGATCACGATGGGCACGTCGAAGAGCTGCGGCTGCAGGGCGTCGGTATAGGAGTAGGTGCTGAAGGGAATCCCGGTGTGCACGCCGGCGATCTCCGAGAGCAGGCCGACGAGGAAGGCGAGGCCCGCCAGGCAGAGCGCGTAGCGCGGGCCGGAGCGATGCCACGCCGCCGCGACAGAGGCGCCGAGAAACAGCAGCACCGTGAGCGCCGTCATCGGCATCGTCCAGTGGTCTGGCACCTGCGGGTAGACCAGCTGCGCCGCCACGAGCACGCCGAACAGCGTGACGGCCAGGACCGCGGAGGGACGGGAGATCCGCACACCGCAATCGTACGGCCGATCCTCCGGCGAGTTGCGATAGGCCAACGGGTATCCTGCGCATATGGCCACGATCGAGATCTATCTCGCCGCTCCGCGCGGCTACTGCGCCGGCGTGGATCGTGCCGTCGAAACCGTCGAGCGCGCGCTGGAGCTACAGGGCGCCCCGGTCTACGTGCGCAAGCAGATCGTCCACAACATCCATGTCGTGCGCGACCTCGAGACGCGTGGCGCGATCTTCGTTGACGACGTCGCGGAGGTGCCGGAGGGCGCCACCGTCGTCTTCTCGGCGCACGGCGTTGCCCCCACCGTGCACACCGACGCCCAGGCCCGCACGCTGCAGGTGATCGACGCGACCTGCCCGCTGGTCACCAAGGTGCACAGCGAGGCCAAGCGCTACGCCGCCCGCGACTATCGCATGCTCCTGATTGGCCACGCCGGCCATGAGGAGGTCGTCGGGACGATGGGCGAGGCGCCTGACGCCATCACGCTGGTCGAGACCGAGGCCGATGTCGCGTTGCTGCCGGCGTTCCCGGAGGACCAGCCGCTCGCCTACCTGACCCAGACGACGCTCTCGGTCGATGAGACGCGCGGCATCATCGTCGCCCTCAAGGCGCGTTACCCGTGGATCCACAGTCCGGTCAAAGAGGACATCTGTTACGCGACGTCCAATCGCCAGGCCGCCGTCAAGGAGCTCGCCAAGTCGGCCGAGCTGGTGCTCGTGATCGGGTCGGCGAACTCGTCCAATTCCTGTCGGCTGGTTGAGGTGGCGCGCGAATCTGGCGCCGAGAGCCATCTGGTGGAGGACGAGACGGAGATCGACGAGCGCTGGCTTGAGGGGTACACCCGGATCGGTATCACCTCCGGTGCCTCGGCCCCGGAGCGCCTCGTCCGGGGAGTCATCGCCTGGTTTGAGGCCCGCCACACCGTGACTGCCGTGACCGAGGTCGAGACGGTGCACGAGGACGTCTCGTTCAACCTCCCGCGCCCCATCCGGCGCGCACTTGCCGTCGTCGAGGTCCCGGCCGCGGAGTAGTGCGTCAGCCGCGCAGCGTGCAGACCGCACGGGCCGCGGCAGTGAGGTCGCTGCCGCTCTCGCGTAGCGCCTGACGGATCGGACGCGCGCCTCGGCCGATCCCGAGAATGGCGGAGGCGCCCGCGGCGTAGAGCGCGTCCACGTCGTCATCGACGCGCCCGCCGAAGATGACGCAGGGTACGCCCACGGCGCGGCTTGCCTGCGCCACCCGGGCCACGGTCTTGCCGGCGGCGCTCTGGGCATCGACCGCGCCCTCGGCCGTCAGCACGAGGTCGGCGCGGCGGAGAACCTCGGCGAAGCCGGTTTCGCGCATCACGAGCTCGGCACCCGGAATCGGTTCGGCCCCGAGCAGAAAACAGGCGGCCCCGAGCCCACCAGCTGCACCGGCGCCAGGGCGACGCGCCCGTTCGCCGTACAGCCGCTCGAGGATGGCGAGGCCGCGATCGAGCACCTCGATCTGCGCTGGTGTCGCGCCCTTCTGCGGCCCGAAGACGTGGGCGGCGCCGAGCGGGCCCGACAGCGGGCTGTCGACGTCGACGGCGACGATCAACTCGGTGGACTGCAGGCGCGGGTCGAGTCCGCTGAGATCGAGCGCGGCGACGTCGGGTAGGTCCATGCCGCGTCCGCGCAGCATGGTGCCCTGGGCATCGAGGGCGCGCAGGCCGAGGCCGATCAGGAGCCCGAGGCCGCCGTCGGTGGTCGCCGAGCCACCGAGGCCGATCACGATCCGCGGTGCGCCACGGTCGAGTGCGGCGAGCACCATGGGTGCGATGCCGGCGCTCGTGGCGCGCAGCGGATCGCGGCGGTTGCGCGGAATGTGCATCAGACCGATCGCCTCGGCTCCCTCGACGATGCACGTGCCGTCGGGGAGGACACCAAGCGTGGCGGTGCGCGATCGGCCCAGCGCGTCGCGTGTGCGCACCGGGAGGCGTTCACCGCCGCGCCCGCGGACGATCGCGTCGCAGGTGCCTTCCCCGCCGTCGGCGAGCGGATGCTCAATCGCCTCCCAACCGGCCGCCCGTGCACCTGCCGCCAGCGCGGCAGCAGCCTCATGAGCGTCCAGCGCACCACGGAGCTTGTCGGGTGCGCAGAGGGCGACGGGCATCAGCCGAGAAGGTACAGGGACGACAACGGCACGGTCGCGACCGGCGGGGTCTCGACGGGCGCGCCGTCGACGGTGACCGCGTGGGTGTCGGGGTCGACCCGAACGGCGGCGAGCCGCGAGTTGCGCACCATATCGGCGGGGCCGAGCGCGCGGTTGCCGTGGACGGCGACACGTCGCTTCGTTGTCGGGAGCGCCGCCGCGCCATCGCCGGCGAGCGCGGCTTGGCTCGTGAACGCCACCGAGAGACGGGCCGGTGCAGTCCCGATGGCGCCGATCTGCGCGGCCACCTGCGTCGGCTGCGCGAAGGCAGTGACGGCGTTGGGATCGCCGACCACGCCCCAGGTCGGGAAGCCCGCCTTGAGCACCAGAAACGGCTTGACCGCGAACCAGGCCGGGTCCCACAGGACGATGTCGGCGAGCTTGCCGACCTCCAGTGAGCCGATCTCGTGGGCCATGCCGTGCGCGATGGCGGGGTTGATCGTCGTCTTGGCGAGGTACTGCAGCACCCGGGCGTTGTCGTTTGGTCCGTCAGCACCGCGAGCGTCCTTCATCACGCTGGCCAGCTGGAACGTGCGCCGCAGCGTCTCGCCGATGCGTCCCATGCCCTGGCTGTCCGAGGAGGTCATATGGATCAGGCCGAGGTCGTGGAGCACATCCTCGGCAGCCATCGTGGCGGGGCGCACGCGATCCAGTGCGAGCTGGTGGTCGCCCGGTAGGTCCTCTCGCAAGACGTGCACGAGCTCGACCATGGCGGCGTGTTCGGCGGCCGTGTTGATGCCGAAGGGGAACGTCGGATTGGTCGACGAGGTGAGGATGTTCGGCTCACCCGCCAGCCGCATCACGTCGGGAGCGTGACCGCCACCGGTGCCCTCGATGTGGTACGCGTGGATGGTGCGCCCATCGATCACGCGGAGCGTGTCTTCGACGAGTAGACCCTCGTTGAGGCCATCGGTGTGCAGGCAGACCTGCACGTCATGGGCGTCCGCCACGCGCAGGGCCATATCCAGCGCCGTGGCGTTGGCGCCCACGTCCTCATGGATCTTCAGACCCCCCGCTCCCGCCGCCAGCATGCGTTCCAGCGGCTCGGGGCGGCTGGACGAGCCACGCGCCAGCATGAGCGTGTTGAGCGGCGTCTGTTCGAGCGCGGCATGGACGTGGCGAAGAGCCCACGCGGGATTCGTCCCCAGGTTCCAGACCGGCCCGTAGTCCTGGATCACGAGCGTCGTGAAGCCGGCGGCAAGTGCCTGATCGCAGATCCGCGGACTCAGGAGATGGACGTGGCTGTCGATCGACCCGGCGGTGGCGATCAGGCCCTCACCCGACACGATTGCGGTGTCGGTCCCCAGCACGACGTCAACGCCGTCCATGATGTCGGGATTGCCGGCGCGGCCGATCGCCACGATCCGTCCGTCGGTGATGCCGATGGCGGTCTTGCGCACGCCGAGGATCGGATCGACCACGAGGACCTGGGTCACCGCGATCTCGACCGCGTCCAGCGTGGCCTGTGCCATCAGACCGTCGCGGGCGCTCTTCGCAAAGCCACCCAGCACCTCGTTGCCGCGCTCCTGATCGTCCGCCTCGACCTCGATCACCAGACTCGTGTCGCCCAGGCGCACGCGATCACCCACGGTGGGCCCGTAGACCCGGGCGTAGGCCGCGGGATCGAGGCTCATCTGGTTGCTCCGAGATAGCCACGCTCAGCTGCGAGGGCAAGCGCCGCTGCCCGGGCACCGTCGGCATCCAGCGGCCCATTGACGAGACCGGAGAAGCCATACGCGATGCGCTTGCCGGTGAAGGGCCGTAGCTGCACCCGCTGCGTCTCCCCCGGTCCCCAGCGGATGGTGCTGCCGGTCGGGATCGCGAGCCGCATGCCCCACGCCGCGGCGCGGTCGAAGTCGAGCAGGCGATTCGCCTCGAAGAAGTGCCAGTGGCTCGTGACGGCGATGGGCACCACTGCAGCACTGGTGACCTCGAGCTCGACCATGCCGGCGACCGTCGTTGCCTCGACCTGTGCGGTCTGGACGGCGCCGGGCCCGTCAACCGCGGCGGGGCCGAGCGGCTCGAGGATCAGCAAGAGGCGCGAGCCGTCCGTGAACAACGCCTCGACTTCGATGTGGCCGACCAGCGACGGTACGCCCGGCAGCACGTCGGCGGCGCTGAGCGCGGCGTGCGCGGCTGCAGCGGCCTCAGCGTGCGTCGCGCCATCCCGGGCTGCCTCGCAGGCGGTGTCGGAGATGATCGCGATCGCCTCGGGGGCGTTCAGCAGCAATCCGCGGGCCCGTCGGCTACGGGCCAACTCGGCCGCCTGGTAGAGCAGGAGTCGATCGATCTCGCGCGGCTGGAGCTGCATGGTGTCAGCGTAGCCCGTAGGCGTTCCGGTAGATGTCCTGCACGGCGTGCACCTTGCTGATGTACTCGCGCGTCTCGCGGAAGGGGATCCGCACCCGCTGGCCGGCACCGGCCTCGGCAACCCAGCGGTCGACGTTGCCCTGCCCGGCGTTGTAGGCGGCGAGGGCGAGGTCCAGCGACTGCGGATGGTCGGAGTACTTGCGCTGCATGCGCGCCAGGTAGTAGGCGCCGTAGCGGATGTTCAACTCGGGGTCGTAGAGGTCTGCGGTCGTGTAGTTGCCGCCACCGGTGTGGTCGGCGATGCCCTGGGCGGTGTCCGGCAGGAGCTGCATCAGCCCAATCGCTCCGGCGCTCGACTCGGCCTGGGGATCGAACCCCGACTCGGCGAAGATGACCGAGGCGACCAGGGACGGTGGGAGTCCGTAGTTGTCCGCGTGTGCGTCGATGATCGTCTCGTAGTGCAGCGGGTAGCGCAGCTGCAAATACCAGTCGGGCTCGGTGCCGATCACGTAGGCGCCGAATCCGGCCAGGCCGATCAGCCCGAGGAACAGGAACGCGAGAGCGCGGCGCATTACCGCTCAGCGTATCGCTCGATGTACCCGTCGACGGCCGCTTGGAGGTCTGCGGGCGTGCCGCTGTTGTCGATGACGTCGTCGGCTGCCGCGACCCGCTCCGGCACCGCCCATTGCCGGGACTCCCGCTCGGCGAGGCGTTCCAGCCCGCCGCGCCCGGCGATGCGCTCTCGGCGCACAGCGTCGTCGGCGGTGATCACGAGCGTCCGGTCGAAGCGCTCGCCGAGCCCGGCCTCAAAGAGCAGCGGCGACTCGTAGACCACCAAGGGCGGCGGTGGGTCACGCAGCTGCGCCTCGGCGAGCCACGTGCGCATGTGCTCGTCGACGAGTGGATGGAGAAACCGCTCGAGCCACTCCAGCGCGTTGGCATCACCGAACACGAGTCGGCTGAGCGTGACGCGATCGATCTCGCCGGCGGCGTCGAGCACCTGCCCGCCGAAACGGGTGACGACGGCGTCGCGCACACCGCTCTGGTGGTAGAGCGTGTGCACGACGGCGTCAGCGCTGAGGCAGGCGCAGCCACGCAGCGCAAAGGCCTGCAGCACACTCGACTTGCCGGCGCCGATGGCGCCGGTCACTCCGATCAGCGGCGGCTGACCGGCCATCGTGCCGGGCTAGGCCTCGTCGGCCTTGTCGGTGGACTCCTCGGCGACGATCTCCTCGGCGATCTCTTCGGCGATGATCTCCTCGGCGATTTCCTCGGCGATGATCTCCTCGGCGATCTCCTCGGCAGCAGGCTCAGCGGCGGCCAGCGCGGCAGCGGCGTCGGCCTTGCTCTTCTGCTCCGCGGCGACGGCGGCGGCGAGCTCGGCGGCCATGCCCGGGGGCAGCAGCCCCTCGAGGTCGTACTCGCCCTCTTCGACGTGATCGAGTTCGAGGTCCGGCGAGCCGCTCGGCTCCGCGATCGGCTCGTTCGGATCGATGAACGGATCGCCACCGGGGATCAGGCTGATCGGCGGGAGGATCGGATCACCCGGCAGGACCTGCTTCATCGACAGCGAGAGCCGGCGCCGCTCGGCGTCGATCTCGATGATGCGGACGAGCACGTGGTCACTCTGGGAGACGATCTCGCGCGGGTTCTCGATGTGGCGCTCGGCCAGCTCGGAGATGTGCACGAGGCCCTCGACGCCCTGCAGGATCTCGACGAAGGCGCCGAACGTGACGACCTTGGTCGCCCGGCCGTGCACGACGTCGCCCTGCTGGTAGCTCTCGAGGACGCGCTGCCACGGATCGGCCTGCGTCTGCTTGAGCCCCAGCGAGATGCGCTGACGATCGCGGTCGACGTCGAGCACCTTGACCTCGACCTCCTGACCGATCTCGAGCAGCTCGGAGGGATGGTTGACGTGACTCCACGAAAGCTCGGAGATGTGAATCAGGCCGTCGATGCCGTCGAGGTCGACGAAGGCGCCGAAGTCGACGATGTTCGAGACGACGCCGGTCACGGTCTTGCCCGGGGCGAGGTCGTCGAGGATGCGCTGGCGCACCTCGCGGCGCTCCTCCTCGAGCATCGCACGGCGGGACAGGACGACGTTGTTGCGGGAGCGGTTGAGCTCGATGACCTTGCAGCGCAGCTCCTGGCCGCGGAACTCCTCGAGGTCCTGGACGCGGCGGATGTCGACGAGCGACGCGGGCAGGAAGCCACGCACGCCGAGGTCGATGATCAGGCCGCCCTTGACGACCTCGATGACGGTGCCATCGACCGGCTCGCCGGACTCGGCGGCGGCCTCAATGCGCTTCCACGCCTTCTCGAAGCGGGCGCGCTTCTTGGAGAGGATCAGACGGCCGTCCGCGTCCTCCTTCTGCATGACGAGCGCGTCGACCTCCTCGCCCATCTCGACCTCGTCACCGGGGTCAACGGAGCGACGGATGCTCAGCTCGGCGACGGGAATGACACCCTCGCTCTTGTAGCCGATGTCGATCAGGACCTCGTCCTTGTCGATGCGCACAACGCGGCCGGTGACGACGTCGCCCTCGGAGAACTCCGTGATCGTGGCGTCGTAGTCCGGCACCATCTGGCCGTCAACCTCGATCCAGACGCTGGGGTCTGCGGCGATCATCTCTGCTTGGGTCATGCTCATCGGTAGAGGACTGTCCTTGTCGAATGCGGGTCGGGCGACCCTGATACAGGCGGGGATCCTACCAACCGCGCGGCGGCTGGGCTTCAGGCCCTACTCCTTGGCGGCGGCCCACGTTGGGCCCGCACCCGCGTCGGCCACCAACGGCGGATCGAGCGCGTAGGCGCTCACCATCTCCTCGACGACGAGCGCCCGGACTGCGGCGACGTCGGCCTCCTCGGCCTCGAAGACGAGCTCATCGTGCACCTGCAGGACGAGTCGGGCGCGAAGACCCTCGTCACGGATGCGCCGGTCACACGCGATCATGGCGACCTTGATGATGTCGGCGGCGCTGCCCTGGATCAGCGAGTTGACCGCGAGGCGCTCGCCGAGCTGGCGCACCTGACGGTTCGTGGCCCGCAGCTCCGGGATCGGGCGCTGGCGGCCGAGCAGCGTGAGGGCGTAGCCGCGCTCTGCGGTCTCCTCGATCGTGCTCGCGATAAAGGCCTGCACCGCCGGATAGCGGCCGAGGTACGTGTCGATGTAGTGCTGTGCCTCGTCGCGGCCGATCTCCAGCTGCTCGGCCAGGCCGAATGAACTGATGCCATAGATGATCCCGAAGTTGACGGCCTTGGCCCGATCCCGCTCCTCCTTGGTGACGTCCGCGGGCGGCTTGCCGAGGACCTCGGCTGCCGTCGCGCGGTGCACGTCGTCGCCGCGGCGGAACGCGTCGACGAGCCCGGGCTCCTGACAGAGGTGGGCGAGGATGCGCAGCTCGACCTGCGAGTAGTCGCAGGAGATCAGTTGGGAGCCCGGCGGCGCGACGAAGGCCGCGCGGATCTCCTGGCCGAGCGGTGTGCGCACGGGGATCGCCTGGAGGTTGGGATTCGTGCACGACAGCCGCCCGGTGGCGGCCGTGTGCTGCGAGAACGTCGTGTGGATGCGCCCGTCGTGGGCCGCGGCCTCCGGTAGCGCGCGCAGGTAGGTCGACAGCAGCTTGGACAGCTCGCGCCAGCGCTCGATGACCGGGATGATCGGGTGCAGCGGGCGGAGCTTGGCGAGGACCGTGCGGTCGGTGGAGGGACCGGTCTTGCCGGACCCCTGCACCGGCAGGTCGAGACGGTTGAACAGGATGTCCCCGAGCTGCTTCGGTGAGCCGAGCGTGAAGGCGCCTCCCGCCAAGCGATGGGCCTCGGTCTCGAGCTCGGCCACCTCGCTCGCACAGCGCGCGGCGATGGCCTCCAGCACGGGGATGTCGACGGCGATGCCGACACGCTCCAGCTCGGCCAGCACGGGCACCAGCGGCAGCTCGAGGTCGGCCAGGAGCGGGAGCAGGCGCCGCTCGGCCAGCCGCTGCGTGAGGGGCTCGAGCAACAGCCGCGCGCCGATCGCCTCGCGCAGGGCCTCGGCCCCCTCCCCCTCCGTCGCGACGGTCAGCGCGTGCTCGCGGAGCAGATCGTCGAGGGCGTAGCCATTGCGACCGGGATCCAAGAGGTAGGCGGCGAGTGCGGTATCGAAGGCCGGCGCCAGCCGCTCGGCACCGGTCGCGCGGAGGACTGCCTTGACGTCGTGCCCGATCAGACCAGGCTCGGCCAGAGCCTCCACCACGCCCAGGTCGACCGGATCCACGAGCCAGGCTCCGTCTGCGGTTGCCACGGCGAGTACGCCCTCGGAGACCGCGACGCCCGCCTCGGCGCACGTTGCCAGCCGCTCCCGCAGCTCGGCGCCGGACAGGCGGGTGCCGGTGATCCCAGGGCCGGCCGGGACAGCGGTGGCAGCAGCCAGCGAGGGCAGGCTCACCTCGAGGTCCTCGAGGCGGCGCAGCAACTGATGCATCTCCCACTTGCGGAAGAGCTCGGCCAGCTTCGAGCGGTCGGGCGGTGCGTCGAGCACGGCGCCCGGGTCGAAGTCGGTGAGCTCCGGGATGTCGCGGACGATCGTGCCGAGCACGCGCGAGCGGAACGCCTCGTCGCGATGCTCGATCAGGTTTTGCTTGCGCTTGGGTCCCTTGATCTCATCGAGGTGCTCGTAGACGCCTTCGAGCGTGCCGTAGGCCTCGAGCAGGTCGGCGGCCGTCTTCTCGCCGATGCCGGGCACGCCGGGGATGTCGTCCGAGGTATCGCCCTTGAGGCCGATCAGGTCGGGGACGGCGGTGTGGGGCACGCCGAGCCGCTCCGCCACGCGCTCCGGCGTGTAGACGAGGACCTCCGTCATCCCGCGCGGGTTCATCATCAGGCAGACGACGTCGCTGACCAGCTGGAAGGCGTCGCGGTCGGTCGACACGATGCAGGTGGCGACGCCCTGCTCATCGGCGATCCGGGCGAGCGTGCCGATGACGTCGTCCGCCTCTCGGCCGACGACGCTCAGATTGCGGTAGCCGAACGCCTCGACGAGCTCCGGGAAGAAGGGGCGCTGCTCCTTGAGGAGCTCGGGCGTGGGCTTGCGCGAGCCCTTGTAGCCCTCGTGCATCTCGAGGCGGACCGTCGGCTTCTCGTCCCAGCAGACCACAACGCCGGACGGGGTGTAGTCCTGCAGGAGCTTCATCATCATGCTGGCGAAGCCGAAGAGGGCGCCAGTCGGGAAGCCCTCGCTCGTGGAGAAGTCCTCGGGCAGCGCGTAGAACGCGCGGTAGGCGAGCGAGTTGCCGTCGACGAGGAACAGCCGGCTCTCTCTCGCCGGCGTGTCGTTCAGATCGAGCTCGGAGGCCTTCTTCACCATGCGTGCAGCCTAGCCGTCCCACCATGCGCGCTACCCTGCGGCAAATGGCGACGCATCACTCCGCCTCCTACAGCCTCACGATTCGGGCGCTGATTCCCCACGAGCCGGGGCAGTTTGCCCGTGTCGCGGCGGCGATCGGCGAGGCAGATGCGATCCTCGGCGCGATCGATCTCGTGCGCGTCGATCAGGACTCGGTCGTGCGCGACATCAGCGTTCTGTGCGGCAACGAGGAGCACGGCGAGCGCGTCGTCGAGGCGATCAGCGCGATCGACGGCATCCGGGTCCTCAGCGTCTCGGATCGCACCTTCCTGATGCACAAGGGCGGCAAGATCGAGATGTCCGCGAAGGTGCCGATCCGCACGCGCGACGATCTCTCGATGGCGTACACGCCGGGGGTGGCACGGGTCTCCCGCGCCATCGCCGACGACCCGGACAGCGTCTGGAACCTGACCGGCAAGGGCAACACCATCGCCGTCGTCACCGACGGCTCGGCCGTCCTCGGTCTGGGCGACATCGGCCCCGAGGCGGCACTGCCCGTGATGGAGGGCAAGGCAATGCTGTTCAAGGAGTTCGCCGGCGTCGACGCCTGGCCGATCTGCCTCGACACGCAGGACCCCGACGAGATCGTGCGGGCCGTCCAGCTGATCGCCCCCGGCTTCGGGGGCATCAACCTCGAGGACATCTCCGCCCCGCGCTGCTTTGAGATTGAACGGCGCCTCGAGGACCTGCTCGACATTCCCGTGTTCCATGACGACCAGCACGGCACCGCCATCACCGTCCTCGCGGCGCTGCGCAACGCCCTGCGCGTGGTCGGCAAGGAGGTCGGGTCGATTCGGGTCGCGATGATCGGTACCGGGGCGGCCGGCACGGCCGTCACGGACATGCTGCTCGCCGGTGGTGTCCGGCACGTCGTTGGCGTCGATGTCCACGGAATCGTGCACCCGGACCGAGCGGACA
>JBIIFR010000173.1:0-4190 GCA_044237215.1 Gaiellales bacterium | reverse complement strand
CTCGGCGGCAAGGTCATGCTCGATCTGCGGGTACGTGCCCAACGCGGCTGGCGCGACGATCCGTCGCTGCTCGACCGCCTCGGTCCCTAGCCGCTACGGCTGGCCGCTGGTGCCCTTGAACACGCCCGGCGAGTAGACGCACTGGGCGTTCCAGAGGAGCCAGCCACCGGCACCGGTGCGATCGGCAGCGCTGATCTGCTCGCGCACCTCCCGCGTGCCGTAGTCGATGCCGCCGAGCGTGAAGTCCTGCAGCCACGGTCGAATCTGCATCGTGCCGCCGTTGGTCTTGCGGCGCCAATCGGACATGGCCGCGGCGATCGTGGGGCCGGGTGTGTCGCCGGGCTTGTCGATGCCGAACTGGCCGTCCGTGAAGTGGGAGGGGTAGATCATCGGGTAGACCGCGTCGAGCGTGTTGCGAAGTTTGCCGGGCCACTGTCCGATGCCGAGGTCTTCGGTGGCGGCGAGACCGAACAACGCCGCCGAGACGTGCACACCCTGTGGCTTCAGGGTTGCCGAGGCCTGCTTGAGGAACGCCGTGATCGTGTCCTGGCGCGAACGCCCCGGATCCGCGAAGGCGATCGTGGAGGCATCGCCGTCGGTCGGGTAGCGCACGTAGTCGAACATGATCTCGTCGAACCCAAGTTCCGCCGCGTACTGCGCGACCTGAATCGGGTAGTCCCAGGCCTTCTCGTTGGTCGGATCCAGCCAGGTGATGCCGAGGTCGTTCTTCCACAGGCCGCCGGACTTCGTGCGTAGCGCAATCGACGGGTCGGCCTGCGGCGCGTACCCGTCCTGGAAGACGACGATGCGGGCGATCGTGTACAGCCCCGCCGCGTGGGCGCGTCGGAGGACCTTGACGGGCTCGTAGACGTCCTGATGGGCGCCGCTCTCCTTGCCCAGCGGAATCGGCGTGGAGAAGGCGATCTCGCCGCGCTCGTCCTTGACGTCAATTTGGATCGCGTTCATGCCGACCGTCGGATCGGCGAGCGCCATGATCGGCTCGAACAGCGCAGGCGACGCCGCCGCGTAGCTCGTGACGTGCACGCCGCGGACGTGGTCCGGCATGGCGATGCGTCCGCCGACGGCCTGCTCGGCGGCACTCTGGTTCGGCGTCGTGGTCGTCGGCAGCGGCTTGGCCGGCTTGGGCGCGGGACTGCTGCGGTTCCACGTGAACGCGAAGGCCGCGATCGCCACGGGGAGCAGCAGGATGGAGACGGCGATCATGCGACGACGACGCTGCTGGGCGCGCGCGGACGAGCGCTGCTTGGCGCGACGCGAGTTCCGCATCGCCTCCTGGTGCGCGTCGTAGCGCTTCTGATCTCGGAAGTCAGTCATCTGCTGAGTCGCGAAGTCTAGTCGAACGCCGCGGCCAACGGAGCGACCGGGCTCACCGGTGGGAGTACGCTGCCGCTATGACCCGACGCGCCGGCGATATCGCGAAATCCATCGACCTGATGCTCCTGCGACCGCGCGCCACACCGACCGACTGCGCCGCGCTGTGCCGGGCCGGCCTCGAGTACCACGTGGCGGCGGTCTGCGTTCCGCCGACGCACGTGCCGACCGCCGCGGGGCTGCTGCGCGGGACGGACGTCAAGCTGGTCGCGTTGATCTCGCATCCGTTTGGCGGCGATCAGGCCGAGATCAAGGCCCGAGCGTGCGTACGGGCGCTGCAGGATGGCGCTCAGGAGCTGGAGGTCGCAGTCGATCTGGCCCAGTTCGCCGGCGGGGATCCGAACCGGGTACGCGACGAGCTTCGGCTGTGCATCGCGGCTGCCCGGGAGGCGGACAGCGAGGCGCTGGTGCGCGCCGTCATCGACACGGGGGCGTTCGACGACCGGACGCTGCGCCTGCTCGCCCGCGCCGTCGCCGCAGCAGAGGTCGACATGCTGGTGACGTCGTCGGGGCTGTCGCCGGAGCCGGACGATGTGCTCGACGTCGAGCTGATGCGGGAGGAGGTCGGTGCCGGTATCGGCGTCAAGGCAGTACGCGGCGTCCAGGGTCTCGACGAGGTCGCCGCGCTGCTGGCGGCCGGTGCCTCGCGCGTCGGGGCGCTCTCGGCCGACCTGTTGCTGCCGCGTTAGGGGAGGGCCGCGGCGAGCCCGCGCACGCCGGTGGTGTCCGTGATGCGGATCCGCTGTAGGCCCAGCGGATCCTGCGCCGACTGGGTGGTGCCCGACTCCGTCGTGGCGGCGAGCACGTAGCCGGCCTCCCGGACCTGATCGAGCACGCTCCCGTCGACGGTGCCGCCCGGGTAGGAGAGCCACTGGACGGGATGGCCGAGACGGCGTTCGAGCAACGATCGCGACCGGCGCAGGGTCTTCAGCGCCGCGACCTCGTCCGGCTCTGAGAGCTCCGTGTGTGCGCCGATGTCCCAGCCACGCTGCTCGAGGATGCGGAGCTGCGGCCAGGTCAGCCAGGTCGGGGCGGCCTTCTTGCTCTGCGCGATACGAGCGGCGGTCACGTAGGCCGTCCCGGTGAAGTCGTACCGGCTCATCACCGGCGCGGCCAGCGTCGCGATGCCGCGGTAGCCGCCGTCGAAGGTCAGCAACACGGGCTTGGCCGGCAGGGGGCCGCCCTCCTCAAGGGCGCGGTAGAGCTCCAGCTGCGTGACCGTCTCGTAGCCCTGGTCGTGCAGCCACGCCATCTGCAGCTGGAATTCCCCGGGGTCGACGGTGAGTGCGGCGGTGGGCGCGGGTTCGTCGCCGTTGAGCACCGCGATCCGGTGGTACATGAGAATCGGCACCTGCAGGGTGCGGGCCGGCAGGGGGTCGGGCAGGGTCAGCTCGGGCACATCGCGGACGGGCTCGACGGCACCGCCGGTCGCCGCGTCGTCGGCCGCGGCAGCGTCATCGCCCGTGGCCGACGAGGAGTCGCCGGTCAGCTGCAGAACGGCGGAGCCGCCAACGACGAGGACGGCAAGGGCGATCAGGACGGCGAGCGCTGGACGCATGCGGGCCAACCATACCCGCGTGCGCCCTGCACTAAGGTTGCCCGGTGGCCGAAGAACGCGAGCCGGAGTGGATCGTGCACGGCATCCGCGTGCTCCACGACGACGTCGTGCGCATCGAGGAGCACGACGTCGAGACGCCGGAGGGACGTCGCTACCGCTTCCCGCTCGTGCGCTCGCCCGGTTTCGCGAAGGTCGTCCCGATCATGCCGAACGGCGACGTGGTCCTCGTGCGTCAGTACCGCTATGCAGTCGGCGGGCAGACGCTCGAGGTGCCGGCCGGCGCGATCGATCCGGGTGAGGAGCCGAGCGAGACGGCGTGGCGCGAGCTGGCCGAGGAGGCGCTGGTCACGTGCGACCGCAGCGACCTCGAGCCGCTCGGCGAGTTCAGCACCAGTCCAGGCCGCATGGATGAGCGTGGGTACGTATTCCTTGCCCGCAACTGCCGCCCCGACCCCACCGCCGTCCAGCACGAGCCGACCCTGCCGGTGCATCTGCCGCTGGCCGACGCGATCGCGTTGATCGGCGGCGAGGTGCTGGCCGCAACGAGTGCGCTCGCTCTCCTGCTGGCGCAGCGTCGACTGGCGGGCGGAGATCGGTGACACTTCGGCCATGACCGCCATCACGCCGCTGGGGCCGAATGCCGAGGGGGTCCGCTGGGACCTCACCGGGATCTGCGCCGATGTCCCGTCCGCCCGCGCCCTGCTCGACGAGACGATCGTCGCGGCCGAGGCGTTCGACGCCCGTCACCGCGGCCACGTGGCCGAGCTCGATGCCGCCGGACTCGCCGCGGCGTTGGGTGAGCTGGCGCGGATCTCGAACGCGCTGCACCGGGTCGGCTCGTACGTTGGCCTGCGCCGCAGCGTCGACGTCAACGACGACGAGGCGCGCGACCTCGAGACCGTCGTGGACCAGGGGATGGTGCGCGCCCAGAACGCGCTGCGCTTCTTCGACCTCGAGTGGATCGCTCTCGATGATCGGGTGGCGCTACCGCTGATCGACGCACCGGAGGTGGCCGGCGATCGGCACCACCTCATGTCCGAGCGGCGTTTTCGCCCGCACGTCCTGCCTGATGATCAGGAGCGCATGCTCGCCGAGCGCGAGCCCGTTGTGTCGGCGTGGCAGAGCCTCTTCGCCCAGACGGTCTCCAACATCCGCGCGCCGTTTGACGACGGCACGGGTGAGGTAGACAAGACGGTCGATGAGCTTCTGTCCTACGTGCACACCCCGAAGCGCGAGGTTC
>JBIIFR010000172.1:0-4193 GCA_044237215.1 Gaiellales bacterium | reverse complement strand
GCTGGAGCGCCAGGTACGGATCGAGGGCGCCGTCTCCGAGACGTCCGCGGAGGACACGGCCGCCTACTTCGCCACGCGTCCGCGCCAGAGCCGCATCGGCGCGTGGGCATCGCACCAGAGCGAGGAGGTGGCGGACCGCGCGGCGCTGGAGCAGCGCTTCGCCGAGGCCGACGCCGCGTATCCCGGTGAGGATGTGCCTGTGCCGCCGTGGTGGGGTGGCTACCGCATCACGCCGGACGCCATGGAGTTCTGGCAGGGCCGCATCGGCCGCATGCATGATCGCCTGCGCTACGAGCGGGCCGACGGCGGGCGCTGGCGGCGTACGCGCTTGCAGCCGTAGCGGTACGCGGTAGCCTCTGCCCATGCCGAATTCCCGTGTCGTCGCGCCCAGCATGGTCGAGCAGACCTGCGCGATCCTGCGCGAGCGCATCCGCACGGGTGAGCTGCCGCCGGGCACGCGGTTGCGTCAGGAGGTGCTGGCGGAGGAGCTCGGTATCTCGCGCACCCCGTTGCGCGAGGCCATGCGCCTGCTGGCCGCTGATGGCCTCGTCGAGCTGGAACCCAATCGCGGCGCGGTTGTCACGGCGCTCAGTCGCGAGTCTCAGGTGCAGTTCTGGACCGCGCGCCTGGCCCTCGAGCCCGCCGCGGCCCGCCTCGGCGCGGCGACGGGGGAGCGCAGCGCGCTGACGGCGATGGCCGAGGCGATCGCGGCGCAGCGCAGCGGGGATGTCGACGGCGGCTTCGCGGCGAACCGCGCCTTCCACCTCGCGCTGGTGCGCAGCGCCGGCAACCCGCACCTCGACCGCTTCGCCGAATCGGTGTGGGTGCAGACGGTCGGCACCGTCATCTACGCCGCGCAGACCACGGACGCCGCTCAGGTCACCGCCTACGCGGACGCCCACCAGGCCATCCTGGACGCGATCACCGCCGGCGATGCCGAGCTGGCCGAGCGGCTCACGCGCGAGCACATCCTCGCGTCGCCTGTGCCTGCCTAGCCATCGGACAGGCCGATGCGCCGGTGGATCCGACGAAGCCAGTCCGGTGCCCACCAGTTTGCCCCACCGGCGATGCGCATGAGTGCCGGCACGAGAATCCCGCGAATCAGGGTCGCGTCGATCAGGATCGCGAAGGCGGCACCGAGGCCAAGCTGCTTGATGTTCGTGACGCCACTCGAGACAAAGGCGATGAAGACGATTGCGATCAGAAGAGCAGCGGCGGTGATGATGCGACCGGTGCGCTGGAGACCCAGCGCCACGGCTTCATTCGTCGGTCGACCCGCGTCGTGTTCCTCCTTGATGCGCGACAGGAGAAACAGTTCGTAGTCGGTGGACAGCGCGAAGGCCACGATCGCGACGATGACCATCGTGCCGAGATCCACCGTCCCCGTCGGCGTGAAGTCGCCAACCAGCCAACCCAGATGGCCATCTTGGAACACCCAGACGAGCAGACCAAGTGTGGCGGCTAGGCCAAGCAGATTCAGCAGGATCGCTTTGAGCGGGATCAGAACGCTGCCCGTGTACAGGAAGATCACGATCACCGTTGCGAGGCCGACCCACAGCGCGACGATCCACAGCCGCGAAATGACGGCGTCGTTGGCATCGGCGAAGCTCGCGGTGGCGCCGCCCACGCGGACGCTCTCGGCTGGGGCCGGCAGCGCGCGGATGGCGTCGAGCGTGCGAATTGCCGCCCGATCGCCGAAGGGCTGATCGCCGATGGCGGTCAGGCGGGTCAGGTCGCCGGCGACGAGTTCCGCACCGCGCGGATTGGGTGTCGAGTCCCCGTTCGCGATGATGGCGTCCGGTGTCTCGACGCGCACGATGCCGGGGAGAGCGGCGACGGTCTCCGCGTACGCGCCGATAGCCGCTGCGTCAACACCGTCGAGCACGATCTCGAACGGTGTCGCCTCCTCGCCCGGGAAGCGATCGCGGACATCCTGGCTGGCCATTGCGGTGGGGTTGTCCGGTGGCAGGACGCGGTCATCGACCTCGCCCGGAACCACGCGCAGCGCTGGGACCGCGAGCAGCAGCAGAAGTGCGGCGGAGACGACGAGGAAGGGCCAGGGGCGACGCATCACGGTACGGGCCACGCGGGCCCACGCGCCTTCGTCCTTCGGTGCAAGGTCGCCGCGACGGACTTTAAGGCGATTCACGCGCGGACCGAGCATCGCGAGGAGGGCGGGTAGCCCCGTGAAGGCGCCGAGCACCGCCATCAGGCTGACGGCGACTCCGGCGTAGGCGAACGACTGGAGGAAGTAGAGGGGAAACACGACCAGCGCGGCAAGCGTGATCGCAACGGTCGCCCCGGAGATGAGCACGGTGCGTCCTGCAGTACCCATCATCGAGACGACGGCCTCCTCTGTCGTCTCCGTGCGCGCCAGTTCCTCGCGGAAGCGGCTGATCATCAGCAGTGCGTAATCCACGCCGAGTGCGAGGCCAAGCGCGGTTACGAGGTTGAGAGCGAAGATCGAGACATCGGTCGTCAGGGTGGCGAGGTAGAGCAGGAAGAAGCTGCCGACCGTGGCGAATGCCGCGACGAGGAATGGCAGACCAGCAGACACCACGGATCCGAACACGAGCAGCAGCAGGATCAGCACGATGGGAATCGCGATCGCCTCCGCACGCGCCAGGTCGGAGGAGATCGTCGTGTTGATCGCGTTCGCGGCGGGGCCGAAGCCGCTGAAGGAAACCTGGAGATCTGCCGCTCCGTCACCGAGACGATCGGCCAAATCGGCACTGAGTGCCTCGCCGTCTGCGGCCGGGTCGGCGTAGACGAGCGCGAGGCCGGCGGTACCGTCTGCACTCCGCAGTGGTGCGGGCTGGCCGCTCGTCCAGTAGGAGATGACGCGCTCGACGCCGCTCGTCGCGGTGACCTTCTCGACGAGCGCGGCGGCCTCGGCCGCTTCGGTCGGGTCGTCGACACCGGCGGGGGTCTCGATGGTGAGGACTGCGATGGGGTCGACGACGCCAAAGTGCTGCTCGAGCGTGGCGCGCGTCTGCCCGGCCTCGCTGCCGGGGTCGTCGTACCCCTCGGACTGCAGGTTCGCGAACACGCCGGCTCCGATCGCGGCGAAGGCAATGAGGGCGACGACGTAGGTGGCCAGTACGGCGCGGCGGCGGCGCACGACGAAGCGGGCCCAGCGGGCGATCAGGGAGGGTGCGGCAGTGTTGTGAACGTTGTTCATATTGCGACTATCGCAGACGGATGTGAACGGTGTCAAGATACGTGGCGTGAGTCGCACCGGCTACCACCACGGCGCTCTCGCCGATGCGCTCGTCGACGTCGCCGTGGGGGAGGTTCGCGCGCGCGGCGCGGAGCGCGTCACGCTGCGAGGCGTCGCGCACGTGGTGGGTGTTTCACCCAGTGCGGCCTACAACCACTTCACCGACAAGGGTGCGCTGCTCACAGCGGTGGCACTGCGCGGCCAGGCGGAGCTCGACCGGAGGGTCGGCGCAGCGGCCGCGGTCGGGGGTGACGACGACGCGGCCGCAATCGATCGCCTGCGGGCAATCGCGACTGCCTACATCGGCTTCGCCCACGACGATCCCGAGCTGTTTCGTCACGCCTTCGGACCGTACCTAAAGGTCGCGGCTGGCGACACAAGGCACTCCGACGCCTACGCCATGCTCAACACGATCCTCGACGACCTTGACGATCGCGGGCTGCTGCGCCCGGGGTCGCGTCCCGGTCTCGACCTCGTGGTCTGGTCGACCGTGCACGGCTTCGCGGGCATCGCGCTCGACGGACTCTGTACCTGGGAGGCCGCGGACCAGTTACTCGACGGGATGGAGCGCACGATGCTGACAGAGGCCGGCCTTCGGTTGACCTTGCGTTAGCCAGCGCGACGCGGTCAGGAGACGGAGTCCTCCAGGATCTGGAGCGTCTTGAGGTCCGAATAGAAGTCGAGCGCGTAGTCGCCGCCCTCGCGGCCGATGCCGCTGATGCCCGCGCCGCCGAAGGGGGCGGTCAGATCGCGCACCAGGAAGCAGTTGACCCAGAGCGTGCCGGCCCGCACGGCGCGGCCGACCCGTTCGGCGCGCTTGGCATTGCTCGTGAAGAGGATGCCGGACAGGCCGTACTCGGTCGAGTTGGCAAGCTCGATGGCCTCCTCCTCGGACGCGAACGTTTGCAGCGTCAGCACGGGGCCGAAGATCTCGTGCTGGACGACCTCGCTGTTGTTGGAGCGCGGGCGGATC
>JBIIFR010000171.1:0-4218 GCA_044237215.1 Gaiellales bacterium | reverse complement strand
ATCGCGACGCTGCCCGGAGCCGAGACAGCGAAGACCTGGGAGCCCGCTCCCGCCACGATCTACGCCTGGGAGAAGGAGGCGGTCCGATGACCACTGCGACAGAGATTGAGGTCGTCGACCTTGCCGTCACGACGCGGCGCGAGCTGAATCAGCGCCTGCACGACGCGCGTGACGGGGGTCCGCGGAGCTGGCGGATCGTCAACCCGAACGGTGCCCACGCGCTGGCCGTCGGCATCGACGCCGAGCTCGACGTGGTCATCGACGGCCACACGGGCTACTACGCGGCCGGCATGAACAAGCACGCCAACGTGACGATCAACGGCAACGCCGGCGTCGGCGTCGGCGAGAACATCATGAGCGGTCGGATCCACATCACAGGCAACGCCTCGCAGGCGTGCGCCGCGACGGGGCGGGGCGGTCTCGTGGTCGTCGACGGCGATGCCTCGGCGCGCTGCGGCATCTCGATGAAGGGCGTCGAGATCGTCGTCAAGGGTGACATCGGGCACATGAGCGCGTTCATGGCGCAGTCGGGCACGCTCGTCGTGTGCGGCGACGCCGGCGATGCACTCGGCGACTCCATCTACGAAACGCACATCTACGTGCGCGGCTCGGTCGCCGGGCTCGGGGCGGACTGCATCGAGAAGGACCTCAAGGACTTCCACCGCGAGGAGCTCGGCCGCCTGCTCGAGGCCGCCGGTGCCGACGCCAAGGTGGACGACTTCCGGCGCTACGGCTCGGCCCGCCAGCTCTACACCTTCAACATCGACAACGCCGGCGCGTACTGAGGAGCTGACGATGAGCGATTTCGATCCCACCGGCCAGAACGGCACCAACTGGCATCCCGGCCTCCGCGAGTCCTACATCTTCGATCGCAACACGATCGCGGAGATCCGTCGCGCGGCGAGCCAGGGCATCTACGACATCCGCGGCTTCGGGGCCAAGCGCAAGCTGCCGCACTTCGACGACCTGCTGTTCCTCGGCGCGTCGATGTCGCGCTATCCCCTCGAGGGCTATCGCGAGCGATGCGGCACCGAGGTGACACTCGGCACGCGCTTCGCAAAGAAGCCGATCCACCTGAAGATCCCGATCACGATCGCCGGCATGAGCTTCGGTGCGCTGTCGGGCCAGGCCAAGGAGGCCCTCGGCCGCGGCGCCACGATGGCGGGCACGTCGACGACCACGGGCGACGGCGGCATGACGGAGGAGGAGCGCGGGCACTCCGAGATCCTCGTCTACCAGCTGCTCCCGTCCCGCTACGGCATGAACCCGGACGACCTGCGTCGTGCCGACGCGATCGAGGTCGTCGTTGGCCAGGGCGCGAAGCCGGGCGGCGGCGGCATGTTGCTCGGCCAGAAGATCTCGGATCGCGTTGCCGAGATGCGCAACCTGCCGAAGGGCATCGACCAGCGCTCCGCGTGCCGGCACCCCGACTGGACCGGCCCGGACGACCTCGAGATCAAGATCGAGGAGATCCGCGAGATCACCGACTGGGAGAAGCCGATCTACATCAAGATCGGCGCGAGCCGCCCGTACTACGACACGCAGCTGGCGGTGAAGGCCGGCGCGGACGTGATCGTCCTCGACGGCATGCAGGGCGGCACCGCCGCCACGCAGGACGTCTTCATCGAGCACGTCGGCCTGCCGACGCTCGCGTGCATCCGGCAGGCCGTGACGGCGCTGCAGGAGCTGGGCATGCACCGAGAGGTGCAGCTGATCGTCTCCGGCGGCATCCGCAACGGCGCCGACGTGGCCAAGGCGCTCGCGCTCGGCGCCGACGCGGTGTCGATCGGCGTTGCGGCGATGATCGCGCTCGGCGACAACGACCCGGCCTACGCGGACGAGTACGCGAAGATCGGCTCGGCCGCGGGCTTCTACGACGACTGGCACGAGGGCAAGGATCCGACGGGCATCTCGACGCAGGACCCGGAGCTGGCCAAGCGCCTCGATCCGGAGCAGGGCGGCCGCCGGCTGAACAACTTCCTCAAGACGTTGACGCTGGAGACGCAGACGTTGGCGCGTGCCGCTGGCAAGAGCCACGTCCACAACCTCGAGCCTGAGGACCTCGTGGCGCTGACGATCGAGTCGGCCGCGATGGCCCAGGTGCCGCTGGCCGGCACCGATTGGATTCCCGGCCAGTCACGGGACGGGTTCTGACGCAGCGGCGTGCCGTCGCCGGGGGCAGGGCCCTTCGCGACGGCACGCGGTGCGTAGGATTCCGTCCATGACGGGAGACACCGCAGGGTCCGTGCCGGTGCGACGGCGGTCGTGGTGGAGCATCGTGGTGCTGACCGTTCTCATGGCGCTCGGCGTGATCGTCGCCACGCTGGTCGTGCTCGCGCTGATCCCGCTGCGCGTGGGTGACCTCGGCGCCCAGCCGCGCCCAACCGCGACGTACGACGAGGCGGTGGCCGCGTTCGACGCGTACGGTGCCGATGAGTCCGGGCTCGGCGTCGTCGACGACTGCCACTCGCGGCTCTTCACCGGTGGCGAGCGCACGCAGAACGTGATTGTCCTCTTCCACGGCCTCACGAACTGCCCGCAGCAGATGGTGAAGCTGGCGGAGCAGCTCGAGCAGCAGGGCGCCAACGTCGTCGTGCTGCGCGCGCCCGGCCACGGCCAGGCCAGCGGCCCTGGCGGGCTCGCCGGCATCGAGGCCGAGCAGTTTCGCGACTTCGCCGACCGCTCGATCGACATCGCCACGGGGCTCGGCGATCACGTCACCGTGATGGGCCTGTCGCTCGGCGGGCTGATCTCGACGTGGACGGTCATCGAGCGTCCCGAGGTGCAGCGCGCCGTGATCATCGCTCCGGCCTACCAACTCGGCGGCTATTCCGAACCCGTGCAGTACGCGGTGGGGAACCTGTTCGCGCGCATGCCGAACGTGGCGATCCCGAGCAGCGGCGAGGGGCTCGGTGATCACGCCTATCCGGAGACGCCGACGCGCGGCGTCGGCCAGATGCTCCGTCTCGGCCGCTACGTGATGGGCCAGGCGGCCGCGCGGCCGCCGATCGGCAAGCAGATCGCATTCGTGATCAACGACGCCGACACGACGATCTCGAACGCCGCGGCCGAGCAGGTCATCGACGAGTGGCGCGCGGACGGCGTGGACGTGACGGTCGTGCATCTGCCGAAGAGCCTCGGCCTGCCGCACGACCTGATCGACCCCGCCCAGGCCGTGCAGGATCCCGCGCTCGTCTACCCGCTGATCGAGGCGCTCGCCGAAGGACGTACTCCGCCGCCGGTGCCGAACGGCTGACGCGCCACCGTTAGCCGGCGTACGGGTTGCTCGGCGGCTGTGCGAGCTCGTGCTCGACGACCTGCAGGGTCGGGATGCCGTCGGGCGCGCCATCGGCCTCGACCCAGCGGCCCGTCAGGCTGACCCACGTGTCCGCGGTGAGGGGTGGGCCGTCACGGGTGAGCACGCGGTAGGCGGTCGCATCGGCGGCGCAGCAGGAGACGACGAAGCGCGTGAGCCACCACGGTCCGTCGGGGTTCGGCGTGACGAAGCCGACGAGCCGGACCTCGCGCCCGATCAGCGTGCTGCCGCCGTCGGAGCGGGCGCGGTCGACGAAGTCGGGTACGGCCAGCTCGACCGGATCCCCCGCGGGCAGCGGAGCGAACGACCGTGAGACGGGGGCGGTGCCGCCGCTGCCGCGCGTGGCGGAGAACGCGCCGAGCGGCGCGGGGGCGACCGTCAGCACCACGATCAGCGGCAGGGCGAGGAGGAGGGCGGCGCGAGGCTCGGCGTGCGCATGACCGCCGTCCGGTCCGTGGTCGTGCCCGGCGTGGTCGTGCTCCTCGTCGGCCGCGGTCCAGGAGTCCTTGGCGACGAACACGATCATCAGCGCGAGCACGACGGCACTGGCGATCAGCGCGGGCAGCAGGCTGGGCTTGACGTAGTAGACGTACTCGCCGCGGACGAGGAGGCGCAAGAGGACCCCGAGCATCGCCGCCAGCAGGATGATCTGCACCGCGCGGGTCACAGGAGCGCCCAGCCCGTGACCACGCTGGCGATCAGCGCGCAGATGAAGACGGTCGGCGCGAAGCGCAGCGCGAAGTCGCGCCCGAAGAACCCGGCCTGCATCGCGATGAGCTTGAGGTCGACCATCGGGCCGACCACCATGAAGGCGAGCTGAGCCGTCGGGCTGAACTGCGTGAAGCTCGCCGCGACGAAGGCGTCGGCCTCGCTGCAGATGCACATGACGACGGCGAGCACGG
>JBIIFR010000170.1:0-4224 GCA_044237215.1 Gaiellales bacterium | reverse complement strand
TCGCCGACATCTACCTCTACATGCTCGTCGGCTGGCAGTCGTTCGTCGACGACGTGCAGATCGGCGGCGCGCCGGTGCAGGAGCACTTCGCCCGTGTCGGCGCCCGTCCGGCGATCGCTCGCGCCCGCGAGCTCGACGACCTCAAGCCGGACTTCTCGCGCAACCATCCTGACCTGCGCGGGGGCGAGCCGGTCTAAGGCTGACGTTTCTGGACCCGGGTCCAAAAACGTGAAAATGCGACGTTTCTGGACCCGGGTCCAAAAACGTGAAAATGCGACGTTTCTGGACCCGGGTCCAAAAACGTCAGGAGCCGCGGCCCACCCAGACGGCGCCGTCGGCGTAGACCTCGCGCTTCCAGATCGGCACCGACACCTTCAACTGCTCGATGATCCACGCGGTGGCCGCGAGCGCCGAGGGGCGGTGACGCGACGTCGAGACGATCACCACGGAGGGCTCGCCGGGCAGCACGACGCCGGTGCGGTGGACGATCTCGACGGCCAGCAGCGCATGGTCGGCGGCGGCCTGACGGGCGATGCGTTCGAGCTCCGGGACAGCCATCTCCTCGTAGGCCTCGTATTCGAGCCGCACGACCTCCTTGCCCTGCGTGGCGTTGCGGACGGTGCCGGTGAAGGCGGCCTGGGCGCCGGCTCGCACGTCGTTGGCCCGGGCGTGCGCCGCGGCGATGTCGATCGGCCCGGCGGTGATGGCCACGCCGATGCGCGGCTCGTCGGAGCCGCCGGAGACGGGCGGGATCAGCGCGACCTCGTCGCCGTCGGCCAGCGAGGCGTCCTCCGACGCGTAGGCGCGGTTGACCGCGAAGGCGATGCCGGGCGGCCGCTCGCCGAGGTCGAGGAGCGCCCACACGTCGCCGGCCACGGCGCCCTCCGGGAGCTCCAACTCGGTCGTGCCGAGGCCCGCGCGCTCGCGCAGGCCGGCGAAAAGGCGGACGGTGATGCGCGGCACCCCATCAGTCTACGGGGGCGCTGCAGAACCGTGTGCGGCTACGCTGCGGGACTGTGAGCGACGATCAGGTGACGACCGAATCGGGCATTCCGGTACCGCCCTTCTGCGACGGTCCCGGCAGCGACGCCATCGGCGCGCCCGGGGAGTACCCGTACACCCGCGGCGTCCGCGCCGACGGCTACCGCAGCCGCCCGTGGACGATGCGCCAGTACGCGGGCTTTGCCAGCGCGGAGGAGACGAACGAGCGCTTCCACCTACTGCTCGAGCGCGGTCAGACCGGCCTGTCGACGGCGTTCGACCTGCCGACGCAGCTCGGTCTCGACTCCGACGATCCGAAGAGTCTCGGCGAGGTCGGGCGCACCGGTGTCGCGATCGACTCGATCGAGGACATGGAGCGCCTCTTCAAGGGCATCCCGATGGGCGAGGCGTCGACGTCGATGACGATCAACGCGCCCGCCTCCGTGCTGCTGCTCCTGTACCAGCTGACGGGCGAGCGCCAGGGCGTCGCGCCGGAGCAGCTGAGCGGCACGATCCAGAACGACATCCTCAAGGAGTACGCGGCGCGCGGGAACTACATCTACCCGCCGCGCCCATCGATGCGCCTGACGGTCGACACGATGGCCTACGCCAAGGAGCACCTGCCGCGCTTCAACACGATCTCGATCTCCGGGTACCACATCCGCGAGGCCGGTTCGACTGCGGTGCAGGAGCTCGCCTTCACGCTCGCGAACGGCCTCGCCTACGTCCAGGCTGCCGTCGATGCGGGCCTCGCGGTCGATGCGTTCGCGCCGCGCCTGTCCTTCTTCTTCAATGCGCACAACGACGTCTTCCAGGAGATCGCGAAGTTCCGGGCGGCGCGCCGCATGTGGGCGCGCTTCATGGAGGAGCGCTTTGGCGCCCAGGACGAGCGCTCGAAGATGCTCCGCTTCCATGCGCAGACGGGTGGCTCGACGCTGACTGCGCAGCAGCCCGAGGTCAATCTTGTCCGCGTCGCACTGCAGGCGTTCGCCGCCACGGCCGGCGGCGCGCAGTCGCTGCATACGAATGGGTTCGACGAGGCGCTGGCGCTGCCGACCGAGCACGCCGCCACGCTCGCGCTGCGCACCCAGCAGGTGCTCGCGCACGAGTCGGGCATCACCGCCACGGCCGATCCGTTCGGCGGCTCCTGGTACGTCGAGGGCCTGACCGACGAGCTCGAGGCTCGCGCGCTCGAGCTGATCACCGAGATCGACAACCTCGGCGGCAGCGTCGTTGCGACCGAGCAGGGCTTCATCCAGGACCAGATCGAGGACTCGGCCTACCGCTCGCTGCTCCGCCTCGAGAACGGCGATGACGTCGTCGTCGGCGTCAACAAGTACCGCAACGAGGAAGAGCCCGAGGTGCCGATCCACCGCATCGACGCGGACCTCGAGCGCCAGCAAGTCGCCCGCACGCAGGCGCTGCGCGCGTCCCGCGAGAGCGGGCCGGTCGAGTCGGCGCTCGCCGCCGTGCGTGCCGCCGCCGACTCCGATACGAACCTGCTCCACCCGATGAAGGACGCGCTCGCCGCCGGCTCGACCGTCGGTGAGGTCTGTGGCGTCCTGCGCGAGGCCTGGGGCACCCACGACCGTTGAGCGAGGCCTGACGGGGTATCCTGCCGCCGTCCGAGAGGAAGACGAGATCCTGTGACCGACCGCCACGAACCCGGCACCACCGCAGAGCGCATCGCCCACCTCGAGGCGCTGCGCGTGCAGTCGGAGCACCTCGACCCGAAGGCCGAGGAGCGCCAGCGCGCCCGCGGCAAGGGTCTGGCCCGTGAGCGCATCGAGGCGCTGTTCGATCCCGGCACGTTCCGCGAGATCGACCGCTACGCCCAGCATCGCAACGCCGAGCTGGCCGATCGCCGCCCGTACGGCGACGGCGTCATCACCGGCCACGGCCTGATCCACGGCCGCCGCGTCTTCGCGTTCTCACAGGACTTCACCGTCTTCGGCGGGTCGCTTGGCGAGGTCTTCGCCGAGAAGATCTGCAAGGTGATGGACCTGGCCCTGCGCTACGGCTGTCCGATCATCGGCATCAACGACTCCGGCGGCGCGCGCATCCAGGAGGGTGTCGTCTCGCTCGGCGGCTACGCCGACATCTTCCAGCGCAACATCGACGCGTCCGGCGTGATCCCGCAGATCTCACTGATCATGGGCCCCTGCGCTGGTGGCGCGGTCTACTCGCCGGCCATCACCGACTTCATCCTGATGGTGCGCGAGACCTCGCACATGTTCATCACGGGCCCCGACGTGGTGCGCGCGGTGACGGGCGAGGAGGTCTCGATGGAGGAGCTCGGCGGTGCCGACTCCCACGCCGAGAAGAGCGGCGTCTGCCACCTCGTCTGCGAGGACGAGGCCGCGGCGATCGCGGATGCGCGTGCGCTGATCTCGTTCCTGCCGCAGAACAACCTCGACGCCGCGCCGTGGGCGCCGAGCGACGACCCGGCCGACCGCGAGTGCGGCGAGCTCGACGCGCTCATCCCGGACAGCCCGAACAAGCCGTACGACATGCACGCGGTGATCCGCTCGATCGTCGACGACGGGCTCTTCTTCGAGATCCAGCCGACGTACGCGATGAACATCCTGACCGGCTTCGCGCGCCTCAACGGGCACTCGATCGGCATCGTCGGCAACCAGCCGAGCCAGCTCGCCGGCGTGCTCGACATCGCCTCGTCCGAGAAGGCCGCGCGCTTCGTGCGCACCTGCGACGCCTTCGGCATCCCGATTCTCACCCTCGTCGACGTGCCGGGCTTTCTGCCGGGCACCGAGCAGGAGTGGGGCGGCATCATCCGGCACGGCGCCAAGCTGCTGTACGCGTACGGCGAGGCGACGGTGCCGAAGCTCACGCTGATCACGCGCAAGGCGTACGGCGGTGCGTACGACGTGATGGGTTCGAAGCACCTGCGCGCGGACGTCAACCTCGCGTGGCCGACAGCGGAGGTCGCGGTGATGGGGCCGGATGGCGCCGTCAACGTCGTGTACCGCAAGGAGCTGGCGGAGGCGGCCGATCCGGAGGCGCGCCGCGCCGAGCTGATCGACGAGTACAAGGCGCGCTTCGCGAATCCGTTCACGGCCGCCGAGCGCGGCTTCATCGACGACGTGATCATCCCGCGTGAATCGCGTCACGCGCTGATCGACGCGCTCGAGGCCTCGCTGACGAAGCGCGTCGAGCGCCCCCGCCGCAAGCACGGGAACATCCCGCTGTGAGCGAGCTCGAGCGCGACGAGGCGAAGGCCCGCGA
>JBIIFR010000168.1:0-4232 GCA_044237215.1 Gaiellales bacterium | reverse complement strand
CGGTTCCGCGAGCTGGGTCGGGTCGACGAGCAGGCGGACGCCCGAGCCCGGCGAGACGTAGCGGTCCAGCTCGCCGAGGATGGTCGGCCCCAGGCCGTTCCAGCCGATCAGCAGCGTCTGCTCCTGCACCGGCACGATCGCCGGCTCCGAGGCGACGCCCGCGGTGGTGACACGGGCCACAGGGCCGGACAGCCGCACCGTGTCGTCGTCGGCCGAGATCGCGATGACCTGGTCGCCCTCGCCGAAGACCCGGTCGAGCGACGGGCTCAGGGTGACGACGCCACCCGCGTCGCGCACGCCGATCACCGCGGAGTGCTCGTACGCCGTCAGCGCGTCGCCGAACGCGGCGCCCACGAGCCCCGGCTCGTCCTGGAAGTAGATCTCGTCGCCGTCGAAGTCGAGCAGCTCCTGGAAGACCAGGCTCAGACCCGACTGTCGGCAGACCTGGGCCGTCACGCGCGCGATGACGTCGCTCGACACCACGACACCCATCCGGCCCTGTGTGGCACGGTCGATTGCGGTGGCCGACGTCTGGCCCTCGAACTCCGCGGTGACGCGCAGGCGCTCCAGGTCGGGATCGATCGACAGGAGCGCGAGCACCGTCTTGACGACGCCGGGGTCACCGGAGTCCTCGTCGAGCAGGACCAGGATCGACTTGGCGTGCTCCGGTCGGACGAGGTCGAGATCAGCGGCGTCAGAGGTGCTGCCGGAGCGGCAGATGACGCGGGTGCGCCGCCCGTCGCCCGCCCGCGCCCGCACCTCGTCCTCCATGGCGACCTTGTCGCGGTCGGCCAGAACTACGACGCACGGGTTGCGCTGGTTGGCGTTGGCGACCTCGAGCTCGGTGAGGATCTGGTGGAGCTTCGGCGACCAGCCGAGGATCAGCGTGTGGCCCTGCTCGACCACCAGCGTGCGTCCCTTGCGCAGCTCCTCGAGACGGCTCTCGATGCCGGACGAGATGATGCCGATCAGGATCGACAGCACGAAGATGCCGGCGAGCGTCACAACCAGCGCGATCAGTCGCCACGTCCAGCCCGAGTCGCCGCCGAGCGCGCCCGCGTCGATCGCGCGCATCAGGTTGAGCCAGATACCCTCGATGAACCCGGTCCGCTCCTCGCCGTCCGCGCGGATGCCGAGCAGCCAGACCGTGATCCCCCCGATCAGCACCACGGCGACGGTGACCGCACCGAGCCAGGCGATAACGCCGATGGTGCCGCGCGACAGCGTGGCGTCGAAGCGATAACGCAGGCGATCACGGGTAGTGATCTGTCGGGTCATCGTGGTCCTAGAAGAGCAGGCCGAGCGTCACACCCGCCGGATTGCCGAGCTGGAGCAGGCGGATGATCGAGAACAAGAGGATCACCCCGCCGACGGCACCGAGGCCGACCTTGATGCGCTGCTGGCGGACGAGGCTGGCGATGCCGAAGAGGAACAGGGCGAGGGCGATGATGATCGCGAGGATGTCAAAGTCGCTGCCGAGGGCGTCCTTCTGCTCTGCCTTGTCGAACTGTGCCTGCGCATCGGCGTCGATTGCCTCGGCGTCGTCGTACATAGCCGCCGACCAGTTCGGGTTGTCCTCGGTGAACGGCGTGGCGTAGCCGGAGGAATCGGGCTGCTCGGCCCACCAGTCGACGGCAGCGGCGAGCTCCGCTGACATCAGCGAGTCGTGGATGTACCCGGCCGTGTCCTCGTCGCCAGCCTGCGCAGACTTGGCAAACTCGAGGAACAGCGCCTGATCGGCGACGTCGGTCGCCGACGCGTCGTTGAAGGCCTGCGACGCGGCGTCCGACAGGCGAATGCCCTCGCTGTAGGCCGCCGTCATGGCCGAGCCGAGCTGGGCACTCTGGAACGTGGACCACGCCGTGAGGATCGCCGCGACGCCGAGCAGGATCGCGAGCAGAATCTCTGTGCGATCGAGCCGTGTCTGCTGGCGCTTTTCGTCCGCCTGGGCAGGATTGGCCGTTACCCCAGCAGTGTTTTCATCCAGCGCCATAACGGCCTCTCTCTCTCCAACGGAATCGACGGACAGGTTGAAGGTAGCACCATGGAGCTCGCCACGCCACGCCGCGAAACGGGTTCCGGGGCTATCCCCGCGATCCGCTGGAGCGTCAGTCGCCGGACGGAGCGGCTGCGCCTGCCCCGTCATGCTTCGCGCGACGGCCGAGGATCAGGATCATCAACCGGTTGGCCGCCAGCGTCAGCAGCAGCACGGCGAGCACGAGGATGAAGAGGTCGACGATCAGGTTCCACTTGAAGAGGATCAGCAGAGCAACGACCAACAGGATGGCGAACTGTAGGACCTTGCCCCACGTCGACTCGGCCGGCGTAATGGCGCGCGCGCCCCACGTCCGAGCGACGCCCAGGACATCCATCACCTCGAGCTTGCGCCCACCCGCGGCAGCTGCCGCATCGGAATCGAGCGCCTTACCGGCGGCCCCGGCGGCAAGCGGCGCAGTCCAGCGCAGCGACCAGACGATCACCGCGGCGATCGCGCCGGCGATGGCGATCGACCGGGAGATGTTGATGAGGTCGCCGAAGAGTCCCGCGAAGATCCCCTGCGCGGCCTGATTCAGCACGAAGTCGTTGGCCGTGACCGAATCGAGGCCCCAGTTGACGAGGTTGAGCACGATCGCGAGCGTGATACCCGTGACGCCGAAGGCGATGCAGCCGGCGATCACGCCTCGGCGGCGGCTCGGTGCGATCAGCGCGGCGACGGCGAGCAGGACGAGGCCGAGCAGCACAATCACGTAGGAGACCGGCCCGAGATCGGCACCGAGCTGGATCAGGCGGAAGGCCGCCCCGAGGTCCGAGATCTTCGCGAGCTCCGTGGAGGCCGCGGCACCGACCTTCGCGGCGATCTCCGCGTCATACGGCTCGATCGTCTGCTGGAGCAGCTGGGGTAGCCCCTCGACCTTGAAGACGAGACTGGCGGTCTCCGGATTCAGCAGCGCCTGGTGGAGCCTGCCGACCGCGGCGACGATGATCGTCGTGAAGGCCGGCTCGCCGACGACGGTCTCGGCGGCCGACTGGATGATCGGGCGCGCGATGACGGCCTTGGGGACCTCCTTGATGACCACGTTGGTCAACTCGGTGGCGAGCGCGGTCTGCGTGGCCGGCTCCTGCAGGACGGCCGTGATGCGCTCGGTGAAGACCTGCTGGTTATAGAGCGTGCGGTGCAGATAGATGCCGAGGACGCCGAGCAGCAGGAAGAGCCACGCGATCATCAGGATCACGACGACGCCGGCCCACGCGCCCTTTGTGCCCCGCTTCGTCTCCTCGACTGCAGCCATCGGCGGGACGGTACCAGACGCGCCGCGCACAGTTGTTGCAGACGACGCGCGCAACGACGATCCTCGACCGGCCAGCGGCTGTCTCACCGGCAGCGGAGCGGCGCGCCTAACTGGTCTTGAAGGCGCCGAACTTGCCGCCCGAGACCTGCTGCACCAGCACCGGCGAGATGCCGTTGCGGTTCACGTCGAACGCGAAGTTGCCGAGCAGCGTCTTGACGTTCTTGGTGCCGGTGATCGCCGCGAGCTGCGTGGCCATCGAGTCCTGCGTGGCGGACTTGCCGTTCTTGGCCGCCGTGGCCAGCACGTAGGTGTACGCGTAGGCGGCTGCGGCGAAGGCGTCGGGCGTGCTCTTGTACGCCTTCTTGAAGGCCTTGATGAAGGTCTTGTTGGCCGGCGTCTGGTTCCACGCGGCCCACGACGTGCCGACGATCAGGCCGTTGGCGGCCGCGCCGGCGCTCTTCACGATGGCGTTGGAGTTGAGTCCGTTCGAGCCGATGATCGCCTTCTTGTAGCCCGCGTTGCGCAGCGCCTGCAGCAGCGGCACACCCTCGGGGGCGAGTGCGCTGAGCGCGACGAGGTCGGGGTCGTTGGCCTTGACGTCGGCGGCGATCGCCGCGTAGTCGGTCGTGCCGGCCGGGACGATGACCGTCTTCTTGACGGTCACGCCGTTGGCGGTCAGCGCCGTGGCGAGCTGCGGCCCAGAACTGGCGGCGAAGGCGTCGCTGCCCTGGATGACGACGGCGGTCTTCGGCATCAGCGTGGAGGTGGCGACCGCCTTGACGACCTGCGGCAGCACGTAGTCCTCGGTCAGCGCCGGCCGGAAGATGAACGTACCGATCTCGGTGATGCCCGGCTGCGTGTTCGAGATGCCGAGCACCGGGATCCTCGCGGCCTGGGCGAAGGGATCCACGTCGAGCGCGACCGACGACAGCGTCGGGCCGA
>JBIIFR010000167.1:0-4233 GCA_044237215.1 Gaiellales bacterium | reverse complement strand
ACAAGTTGTACCTTGTTTTCTTTTCGCAAATCACAAGCTTTAACTTGTATATGGCGAACGATGTCCACCGACACTCGCTCGCTCTGTCTACGTGGCGGTGATGCGCACCGGGAAGTGCTTGAGGCCGTTCGTGAAGTTCGAGACGAGGCGACGCTCGGGGCCCGTCTGCTCGATCGACTTGAGGCGCGGGAAGAGCTGTTCGTAGAGCACGCGGATCTCGAGGCGCGCAAGGTGCGTGCCGATGCAGTAGTGCGGGCCGCCGCGGCCGAAGGCGAGGTGCTCGTCTTTCTTGCGGGAGAAGTCGAGCACGTGGGGGTTGTCGAAGACCTCGACATCGCGGTTAGCTGGGGCGAACCAGATGACGACGCGCTCGCCGGCCTTGATCTCCTGGCCACGGATCACGGTGTCCTCGACGGCGGTGCGGCGGAAGTGCCAGACCGGTGAGGCGATGCGGACCAGTTCGTCGACGGCCTGGTCGGTCGCGGCACCCGGCTGGGAGAACTCCGCCATTGCGCGGTCGTCGTTGAACAGGGCGAGGAGGCCGAGGGCCATCGACTGGCGCGTGGTCTCGTTGCCGGCCACGACGAACAGCGCGAAGTTGTTGTCGAGGTCGCGGTCGCCGAGCAGGTGCCCGCCGATTTCCATGTTGGCGAGAATCGAGAGGACGTCGTCTTTCGGTGCGCCGCGACGGGCGGCGATCGTCTGGCGGCCCATCGCGCAGAGCTCGGCCGCGGCCTCGCTGCCGAACGGCAGGTACTTGAACGCCTCGGCCTCGGGCGAGCCGACGACGTGGATCGCGATCTCGGGATCCGAGTCGATGATCATGCGATCGCCGAGCTCGATCAAGCGGTCGAACTGCTCTGGCGGCAGACCGAGGATCGTGCCGAGCACGCGAATCGGGATCAGCGCGGCGATGTCGTGGACGAAGCAGATGTCCTGCTTCTCGAACGCCTCGTCGAGCACCTGGTCGACGATCACGCGCAGCTGGTCCTCGTAGCGGGCGATCGACTTGGGCGTGAAGTCGCGCGCAAACGGCTTGCGCCACTCGTTGTGCAGCGGTGCGTCGGTCTCCATGAAGTTGCGGCGCGCCTCGAGGACGTCCGGCTCGACGTGGCCGATGCGGGCGGAGCCGCCGACCTGCGAGGAGAAGACCTTGGGGCGCTTGAGGACGTCGAGCACGTCGGCGTACTTCGTGACACACCAGAAGCCGTCCGCTTCATCTGGGTGCCGGTACACCGGCGCCTCGCGCTGCAGCCATTCGAAGATATCCCACGGCTCGCGCTGGGCAAACAGCTGGTGGTCGAGCAGATCGAATTCGGGTGCCTCGACGGCTGCCATCGCTATCACTCCTCCGAACGATTGGATCCAATATACAAAGATTGTCGCCGTTGTCGATAGCCGTCAGACATCTGGCCGTCTGAACAGATGTATCGCATATATGAATAACGTTCGCTTTAGCGGTACGATCGTCGTCATGCCCCGCCTTCGCGAAGAGACCTACGCCGCCCGCCGCCAGCACATCCTCGACTCGGCCCGCACGTGCTTCTCGCGCCGCGGCTTTCACGCCGCGTCGATGATGGACCTGCAGGAAGAGGCCGGCGTCTCCGCCGGCGCGATCTACGTCTACTTCCCCGGCAAGGCCGACATCGTCAACGCCATCACCGAGGCGAACCTCGCGCAGACCGAGGCCGTGCTGTCCAAGATCCTCCAGGCCGACCCGGCCCCGAGCTTCCGCGACGCGCTGCTGCAGGTGGTCACCGTCGTCGACAAGATCGCCAAGGGCCCGACCGCGGGCATCGCCTTCGACGTCTGGGGCGAGGCCTCCCGCGATCCACAGGTCGGCAAGGTCGTCAAGCAGCGCTTTGCTGCTATCCGCATGCTCTTCGCCGACCTCGCCGCGCGCGCGGTCAAGTCGGGTGATCTACCGAAGCGCACCGACACCAAGGCCGCTGGCGCCGCACTGTTCGCGCAGGTGGTGCTCGGCTACTACACGCTGCGTCTCACCTCGGGTGATGTCCGCCCGCAGGCGTACGTCGACGGCATCGTGTCGATGCTGAAGCCCTAGCGCCGCCTGGCGCGGCATCCTTCCTCGTATGGAAGCTGCCGCCGTCCCCGATCCCAAGCGCTGGCTTGCGCTCGGCATCGTCGCCGGCGGTGTCGCGCTGATCATCATCGACTCAACGATCGTCAACGTCGCGCTGCCGACGATCATCCGCGACCTCCAGCTCGGACTGTCGGGTGCCCAGTGGGTGAACTCGATCTATAGCCTCGTCTTCGCCGCATTGCTGATCGCCTGCGGCCGCTTTGCCGACCTGCGCGGCCGACGCCTGGTCTACATCGCCGGCCTGGCGATCTTCGCCGGCGCCAGCATCCTCGCGGGCATGGCAGGGAGCGGTGAGCTGCTGATCCTCGCGCGCCTCCTTCAAGGCGTTGGCGGCGCGCTCGTGCTGCCGGCCACGCTCTCGATCGTCAACGCGACGTTCCAAGGCAAGGAGCGCGCCGCGGCCTTCGGGGTCTGGGGCGGCACCATCGGCGGCATGGCGGCGCTCGGTCCGATTCTCGGCGGCTGGCTCACCACTAGCTTCGGCTGGCGCTGGATCTTCCTGATCAACATCCCCATCGCGGCGATCCTGATCGTGCTGTCGCTCAAGTACGTGCGCGAGACGCGCGACCCGAACGCGCGGCCGACCGGCGACGCCATCGGCGCGATCAGCATCGGCCTCGGGCTCGCCGCGCTCGTATTCGCGCTGATCGAGGGCCGCACCTACGGCTGGTGGGCGCCGCTCGAGACGTTCTCGCCGTTCGGTTGGGACTGGCCGAGCACGTCGATCTCCGTGATCCCGCTCGCGCTCGGGCTGTCCGTCGGATGCGTGGTCGTTTTTCTGGTCAACGCGCGTCTTCGCCAGCGGGCTGACCGGCCCCGCTTCGTCGATCTCCAGCTGTTCCGGCTCCGCTCGTTCGGGTTCGGCAACCTGACCGCACTGCTCGTCAGCCTCGGCGAGTTCGGACTCCTGTTCGCGATCCCCCTCTACCTCCAGAACGTGCTCGGGATGACCGCCACCGAATCGGGTCTGATCATCGCCTGCCTGGCACTCGGCGCCTTCGCCTCCGCCGGCCTCGCCGCGCCCGTCTCGCGGCGACTCGGAGGCCGCGGTGTCGTCCAGCTCGGCATGGCACTCGAGGCGATCGGCCTTGCCGCCTTCGCGCTCGTCATCGAGCCGAGCACCCCGGCCCTGCACATCATCCCGACGCTATTCGTGTACGGCCTGGGCGTCGGTTTCGCCACGGCGCAGCTGACCGGCGTGATCTTGGCCGACGTTCCCGTCGCCGCCTCCGGCCAGGCCTCCGGCATCCAGTCAACGTCGCGGCAGATCGGCTCCGCGCTGGGCGTCGCCGTGCTCGGCGTGATCCTCGCCACCGTGGTCTACAACCAGTCCAGCCAGAACTTGGAGAACACGGGCATGCCACCCGCCAAGGCGTCGGCGATGGCGCTGGAGATGGAACGCTCGGCCGGCACGGCGCTACCGCAGATCGTGGCCGCTCCCGACGGTGCCGCGGTGGCAGAGCCCCTCGAGCAGGCGTTCTCCGACGCCACGCGCTACACCGGCTTCGCCGCGGCGTTCTTCATCCTGATCGGCCTCGGTTCCAGCATGCTGCTGCCGAGGACGAAACGCGAGGAATAGTCATCGCACCCGCGTGATTCGCGGTACCGTTCCGTCATGGCAATCGCTACCTCCCCCGATCTCAGCGACATCGATCTCACCGATCTTGAGACGTTTGTCGACCGCACGCCGCACGACTGGTTCAAGCGGCTCCGCGACGAGGCCCCTTGCTACTGGCAGCCCGAGGCGGGCGGCCGCGGCTTCTGGTCCGTCACGCGCTATGAGGACATCCTCGCCCTGCAAAAGCAGCCGCTCCTGTTTTCTGCCGGCGTCGGCGGCACCAGCCTCGACGATCTCACACCCGAGCAGGTCGAGGTGCGCATGTCGCTGCTCGACATGGACCCGCCGCGGCACACGCGCCTGCGCGCGCTCGTCAACAAGGGCTTCACGCCGAAGGCCGTCAAGGTCTACGAGGATCGCATCCGTGCGCTGATCCGCTCGATCCTCGTCGAGACGATGCCCGAGCGCGAGTTCGACTTCACCGAGCGGGTCTCGATCGAGCTGCCGATGCAGATCCTGTCCGACATCATGGGCACGCCGCTCGAGGACCGACACACGCTGGTCAACCTCG
>JBIIFR010000166.1:0-4248 GCA_044237215.1 Gaiellales bacterium | reverse complement strand
GCGCCCTCGGTGCTGGTGATCGCCACGACGACGCCGACCTTGCCCTGTGAAAGCGCCTTGTACGTGAAGCGCAGGCCCACCACAGAACCGAGCGCAGCGACGACCACGAGGGCCCAGTCCGTCCACTCGGTGCCCGGCCGGATGCCGTAGATCAGAGCGACGGGCGTGATCACCACAGCGCCGCCGATGCCGACCCACCCAAGCGTGGATTCTGGACCGATCTGCCGGGACGCCTTGCCCGCGAAGATCGTGGAGCAACCCCAGGCGGCGGCTGCGATCAGCCCACCGAGGACCGCGATCACGCGGTGTCACCCAGCACGATCCGCTCGAGCGCGGTGCGCTCCGCGGGGATCGTGATGGGTGGAGCGCTCTCGCTGATCGCGGTGTCGGGATCCTTGAGGCCGTTCCCGGTCAGCACGCAGACCACTTCGGCACCCTCGGGGACGAGACCGTCCCGACGCGCGTTGGCGAGTCCGGCCAGCGACGCGGCACTGGAGGGCTCGCAGAAGACGCCCTCGTCGCGCACGACGTGGCCGAACCAGTCCAAGATCTCGCGATCGCTGGCGGCCGCGAACCCGCCGTCCGAGTCGCGCGCAGCCGCGCCCGCCTCCTCCCGCCGCACGGGAGCGCCGATGCGGATCGCCGTGGCGATCGTCTCCGGCTGCAGGACGTCCTCGCCGTGCACCATCGCGGCGGAGCCGGCGGCCTGCGACCCGAGCATCCGCGGTAGCCGGTCGATCTCGCCGCGGGCCAGCGACTCGTTGTAGCCACGCCAGTACGCCGTGATGTTCCCGCCGTTGCCGACGGGCAGACACATCCACTCCGGTGCGTGTCCGAGATCCTCGATGATCTCCCAGGCCGCGGTCTTCTGCCCCTCGAGCCGATAGGGATTGAGGTTGTTGACCAGCGTGATCGGATGCTCGTCGCTCATCAGCCGCACCATCCGCAGCGCGTCGTCGAACGAGCCGTCGATCTGAACGACGGCAGCGCCAGCGATCTGCGCCTGAGCCAGCTTGCCGAGTGCGACCTTGCCGCCGGGAATCACCACGACGCAGCGGATGCCCGCGCGCGCCGCGTAGGCGGCAGCCGAGGCGGAGGTGTTGCCGGTGGACGCGCAGATCACCGCCTGCACACCGTCCTGCTTGGCGGCCGAGAGTGCGGTGGTCATGCCGCGGTCCTTAAACGAACCCGTCGGGTTGAGTCCCTCGTACTTCAGGTAGAGGTTGACGCCTAGGCGATCGCCGAGCCGGGGAGCGTGAATCAGCGGCGTCGCTCCCTCGCCGATCGAGACGATGCTGGCCTCGTCAAAGGCGGGCAGGCGGTCGCGATAGCGCCGGATCAGGCCCAGTGTGCGGTTGCTCGCCGACATGCGCCATGAACCGTACCCGACCGCTACCCTGCGGCGTCAGATGAGCAGCACTCCTATCGGCATTGGCCTTCTTGGCTACGGCACCGTCGGCTCGGCCGTCGATCGCCTCCTGACTGCACGGGCGGTCGACGTGGAACGCGTCGTCGGCGCTCCGGTCGAGGTTCGCCGTGCGCTGGTGCGCGACGTCTCGGCGCCGCGTACGTCTGCCCCACGCCCCGGACTGCTGACCGACGACTTCGCCACCATCCGCGACGATCCCACGATCGCGGTAGTCGCCGAGGTCATGGGTGGCGTGTCCCCGACCCGCGAGTGGATGCTGGAGCTGTTCGCCGCGGGCAAGTCCGTGGTGACCGCCAACAAGCAGCTGCTCGCACGCCACGGTGCCGAGCTGTTCGCGGCCGCCGAGGCCAACGGGGTCCAGCTCCGCTTCGAGGCGAGCGTCTGCGCCGCCATCCCCGTCGTCAAGGTGCTGCGCGAGTCGATGATCGCCAGTGAGGTCAACGCCGTTCTGGGCATCGTCAACGGCACCACCAACTTCATGCTGACCAAGATGGCCGAGGGTGCCGACTACGCCACCGTGCTCGCCGAGGCCCAGCGGCTCGGCTACGCCGAGGCCGATCCGACCGAGGACGTCACCGGTGGCGACGCCGCGGCCAAGGTCGCCATCCTCGCCTCGATCGCGTTCCACACCGAGGTCACCATCGACGACGTGCCACACGAGGGCATCGATCGCCTGGCGTCCCTCGACGTGGCCTTCGCCGACGATCTGGGCTACAGCGTCAAGCTGATCGGCCAGGCGCGGCGCGTCGACGCCGGCGTCGTCGTCGGGGTGGCACCGACCTTGGTACCGCACGCGCATCCCCTGAGCGCCGTCAACGGCTCCTTCAACGCCGTGATGCTGCGCGGCGACGCCATCCGCGAGGTCACGCTCGTCGGCCCCGGTGCCGGCGGCGACGAGACCGCAAGCGCCGTGATCGGCGATCTGATGGGCGTGCTCGGCACCTCCGGTACCGGCTTCCCCCGCACCGCAGGCGTGTTCCGCGATCTCCCGCTCGTTCCAGCCGATGCCGTGGAGTCTGCGCTCTACCTGCGCCTTGACGTCAAGGACGAGCCGGGCGTCCTCGCCCGCATCGCGGCCATCCTCGCCGACGAGTCCGTCTCCATCGACTCGGTCGTCCAGCGGGCCGCCGAGGGGCGTGCCCAGCTTGTGATCGTCACGCATCCCGCGCCCGAGGGCGCCGCCCGGCGCGCGCTCAGCGCGATCGAGGGGACGGGCGTTTGCGCCGGCCCGCCCGTCGTCCTGCGCGTGCTCGCACTCTGATCCACCGCGTCGGCTCCGGCACGACAAGGCGATAGAATCGCCGCCATGGGAAACCGACTGCAGGGCAAGCGGGCGCTGATCACCGGGGGCACATCCGGGATCGGCGCGGGCATCGTCGAGCGCTTTCGCGCCGAGGGTGCCGAGGTCGTCAACGTGGATCGCGAGGGCGGCGATGTCACGGCCGACATCCGTGACGGTGCGCAGATCGCAGCGGCGGTGCAGGCCTCGGCCGAGCGGCTCGGCGGTCTCGACCTGCTCGTGCTCAACGCGGCTCGTCCGGCGGTCGGCACGCTCGCCGAGCTCGACGACGCGGCCTGGGATGACACGGTCGCGATCAACCTCACCAGCGTCCACCGCTTCGTGCGCGCCGCCTGGCCGCACCTGCAGGCCTCGCAGGGCACCGTCCTCCTGACCGGCTCGGTCGTCGGCTTGGACGGCAGCGCCAACCAGGCCGCCTACTGCGCCACCAAGGCCGGCGTCGTGATGCTCACGAAGTGCATCGCCATCGACGGTGCGCCGCACGGCATTCGCGCCAACTGCGTATGCCCGGGCTTTACCGAGACGCCAATGCTCGAGACGTTCCTCGCGGATCAGGACGACCCCGACGCCGTGCGCGCCTTCGCGACGGGGCTCCACCCGATCGGCCGACTGGGCACGCCGGCGGACATTGCCAGCGCGTTCGTCTACCTCGGCTCCGACGATGCCGCGTGGGTGACGGGCGTCGCCCTGCCGGTCGACGGCGGTCTGCTCGCCGGCATCTGAAGGCCGCGCAAGCCGCGCCGGACAGAGGTCCGGCCTCGGTCTCGGCCGAGCGCGGTGCTCCGCCTGAGGTCGACCGACGGCGTCGCGGTGCGGGTAAAGCGGGTACGGCTCCCTCCGCGCGCTGCGCGGAGGGAGCCGTAGCGCCTAAACCAGTGCGACCAGCGCCGGAATGATCAGGATGGCCACGATGTTGGCGATCTTGATCATCGGGTTGATGGCCGGGCCGGCGGTGTCCTTGTACGGATCGCCGACGGTGTCGCCGGTGATGGCGGCCTGATGTGCGATCGAGCCCTTGCCACCGTGGGCGCCGTCCTCGATCAGCTTCTTCGCGTTGTCCCAGGCGCCGCCGCCCGAGGTCATCGAGATCGCGAGGAAGAGACCGGTCACGATCGTGCCCACGAGCAGACCGCCGAGCATCTGCAGGGCGCTGTCCGTCCAGATCACGAGCAGGCCGACCAGGATCGGGATGACGATCGGAATCGCGGCCGGAACGAGCATCTCACGGAGCGCGACACGCGTGACGATGTCGACGCACGTGCCGTACTCGGGGCGCTCGCTGTAGTCCATGATGCCCGGCTTCTCGCGGAACTGCCGGCGCACCTCCTCGACGACCGCCTTGCCGGCCTTGCCGACGGCGCTCATGCAGAAGGACGCGAACACGAACGGCATTGCACCGCCGACCAGGAGGCCGACGATCACCCACGGATCGGCGAGGTCGAAGCGCAGACCCTCGGCGATCGCACCCTTGCCACCCTCGGTCAGCTTCAGGATCAACTCATCCTTGTACGAGGCGAAC
>JBIIFR010000165.1:0-4255 GCA_044237215.1 Gaiellales bacterium | reverse complement strand
GATCGCCTGGCCGAGCTGCCCTTCCTGTACCTGCCCGCACGCGGCGAGCAGCCCGTCGAGCGGGCGATCTTCGCCGACTTCGCGATCGACACGGCGCCGACGAAGCCCGTCGTGCCCTACGCCAGCGCGATCTTCTCGCGGGCCTCAGTCGAGGTCATGCGCGGCTGTACCCGCGGCTGTCGCTTCTGCCACGCCGGCACGTGGTACCGGCCGGTACGCGAGCGCCCGGTCGAGGACGTCGTCACGGCGGGCCTTGCGCAGCTCGAGTGCACGGGCTACGACGAGCTCTCCCTCACGTCGCTCGCCACGAGCGACTACTCGGGCGTCGCCCGGGCGATCAAGGAGATCAAGGCAGCCAAGCCCGACCTGCACCTGTCGCTGCCCTCCAACCGCGTGGATACGGGCCCGGTGGCGCTGGCCGCGGCCGCCAACACGCGTCAGCGGTCGATCACGATGGCACCCGAAGCGGCGACACAGCGGATGCGCGACATCATCTGCAAGACGATCACCGGCGAGATGATCGAGCAGGCGATCGACTCGGCCTTCGCGGCCGGGTACACCAGCCTCAAGCTGTACTTCATGATCGGCCTGCCGCTTGAGACCTTCGCAGAGGTCCAGGGCATCGTCGATCTCGGCTTCAAGGCGCGCGAGATTGGGCGCGCGCACTTCGGCGAGGGCGGCAAGTTCACCGTGCATGTCTCCGCCTCGAACTTCGTGCCGAAGCCGCACACGCCGTTCCAGTGGAGCGGCATGGCGCCGCCGGACCAGCTGCGCGTGAAGCAGGACTACCTGCGTCGCGCGCTGAAGGGGCGCCAGCTCAAGCTTTCCCTCCACGATGTGCGAACGAGCATGCTCGAAGGAGCGCTCGGTCGGGGAGATTCGATCACCGGGGATGTTCTCGAGACGGCGTGGCGCGCAGGAGCGCGCTTCGACGCCTGGTCGGAGCACCACCGCGAGGAGTTCTGGCGCGACGCTTTCGCCGCCGCCGGACGCGACCTCGAGGTGGAGGCGACGCGCGAGCGCGATCCTCTCGACCCGCTGCCGTGGGATCACGTGCGCAGCGGTGTGTCCAAGGAGTTCCTGCTGGATGAGTGGTGGCAGAGTCGCGCCGAACGGCCGACCGGGGATTGCCGATGGGATGGCTGCAGCGATTGCGGCGCCTGTGTCGGCCCCGTTCGGAACCGGTTGGTGGAGGCCTGATGCCGCACATCCCGCAGCGCCAACCGTGAGGATCGAGCTCCGCCTCGCCATCCGGGACCGCGCACGGTTCCTCAGCCATCTCGAGATGGTCGATCTGCTGCTGGCCGCGTTTCGTCGGGCCGGCTACGAGATCAGCCTCTCCAACGGCCTCCGTCCCCGGCCCGTCATCAGCCTCGCGCTCGCGCGCGGCGTGGGCGTCGCCTCTGAGGACGAGCACTGCACCATCGAGCTCGTGGGTGACAGCCACGACCTCGACGAACTGATCGAGCGCCTCGCGGCCACATGCCCGCGCGGCGTCGTACCACTGGCTGCCCGACCTGCCGGCCCCAAGGCCGTCGCTGTCGGTGCCACCTACCGCATCGAGTTCGATGCACCGGGCGACCTCGTCGCTCTTGCCGTCGACGCGTACCGCGCGTCGCCGGAGCTACCCATCGAGCGCCGCAGCCCGAAGCAGCGGCGCACCGTCGACGTGAAGCGCTTCGCCCCCGAGCCTCGGCTCGAGGGCAGCGCGATCGTCGTCGAGATAGCCATCCACGAGGATGGCTCTGCCAAGCCGGACGAGGTCGTCCGCGCGCTCACACGCTGCGCGAACGCCGACCTCCCGCTGGCCGGAGTCACCCGACTAGCCGTCGCCATGGCGCCCAAACCGGCGCGTATGGCGGCAACGGAGACCACATGAAGAAGATCCTGATTTCGGCCGATGCCTACGAGACGAAGGCGGCGTTGATCGAAGACGACCGCGTCGTCGAGACGTACATCGAGCGCGAGGAGCGACGTTCGCTGCTCGGCAACATCTACCTGGCCAAGGTCGATACGGTCCTGCCCGGCATGGAGGCGGCCTTCGTCGACGCCGGCATGGACAAGAACGCATTCCTGCACGTGGCCGAGATTCGCATCGATGGGCTCGACCAGCGCGCGCGTCGGTCCAAGCGCATCCAGGACCTCGTCAAGGGTGGCCAGTCGCTGCTCGTGCAGGTCACGAAGGACCCGATGAAGACGAAGGGCGCGCGCGTGACGATGGACGTCTCGCTGGCGGGCCGCTTCCTCGTCTACGTGCCGGACGGCGAGGGTGGCGGTGTCTCCAAGCGCCTGCCCGACGGCGAGCGCGACCGCCTGCGCGACCTCGTCAAGCAGCTCAAGCCGCGTCTCGGCGGCGGCCTGATCGTCCGTACCGCCGCACGCGGGGCCGAGCTGGCCGAGCTGGAGCGCGATCTCGCGCTGCTGGAGGACCAGTGGGAGGGCATCCTCGAGCGCATCAAGACCGCCAAGGCGCCGTCCCTGATCCACGCCGAGGTGGACATCGCCCTCAGCCTGGTGCGCGATGACTTCCGCCAGGACGTCGATGAGCTGATCGTCGACAACGAGGCGATGTACGACCGCATCGTGTCCTACGTGCAGGAGCGCAGCCCCGAGCTCGCCGACCGGGTTCGGCGCCACACGGCCCAGACCGAGCTGCTGCGCCGCTACGGCGTCGACGAGGCGATCGAGAGCACGCTCAAGCGCCGCGTCGACCTCCCGTCCGGCGGCTACCTGCTGTTCGACTACGCCGAGGCATTCACGATCGTCGACGTCAACACGGGCCGCTTCGTCGGCAAGGGCCGGCTGGAGGACACGATCCTCCACAACAACCTCGAGTCCGCCCGTGAGGTCGTACGCCAGCTGCGGCTGCGCGATCTGGGCGGCATCATCGTGATCGACTTCGTGGATATGGAGTCGAAGACGAATCGCGACCAGGTCATCGCGGCGCTCAAGGAGGAGCTCGCGAAGGACCGGTCCAAGGTCTACCTCGTGTCGATCAGCCCGCTCGGGCTCGTCGAGATGACGCGCCAGAACGTCACGGACGGCGTGCGCGAGATCATGACCACCGAGTGCACCTGCTGCAGCGGCGAGGGGCGCGTCCTGAGCGACGAGACGATCGCCCTCGACAACCTGCGCACGCTCCGTCGCCAGGCGACGCTGTCGAGCTCGGAGGCGTTCCTCGTCGAGGCCAACGCCGCCGTCGCGGCGCGCATGATGGGCCCCGGCGGCACGCGCCTCGAAGAGCTCGAGCGCGACACCGGGAAGCACTTCTCGATCGTCGCCCTCGACGACGTGCCGCGCGAGCGCTGCGAGTTCGTCAAGCACGGCAAGGTCAGCGAGGTGCTGGAGGACGCGATCCCGGTCGAGATCGGCCAGGAGCTGGAGGTCAAGGTCTCCGAGCCGCACATGTTCCAAGCGGCCGACGCGGTCACGGTGATGGAGGGCGGCTACCGCGTGGTGGTCGCCGGGGCCGGTCCGTACCTCGGGGAGACGCACCGCATCAAGATCGAGCGAGTCGGGCGCCTGGAGGCGCACGCCGTCCTGCTCGACGCCGCGCCGATCTCGGAGGAGGAGATGATCAAGATGGTCGATCCTCGCTCCGACGTGCACGAGCCGCCGCGGCTCGTCGGTGAGCGCATCGACCTCGAGGGCAACAAGCGCAAGGGCAAGCGCAGTCGTACACCGTCCGCCACGATCGACACGCCCACGGGCGACATGACGGCCTCCGTCGGGGAGGAGACCGAGCCGCTCGACAAGCCGGTCGAGCCCGAGGTGGTCGAGGAGGCGGTCCTGCTCGACGAGGACGGCAATCCGGTCGAGCGGCCCACGCGTTCGCGCAGCCGCCGCAAGCCCGTCAAGGCCGATGGTGACGCCGCTGCCGACGAGGGCGACGACGAGTCGTCCGACGAGGACGAGAATGACGACGAGACGACTGCGGATGGCACGCGGCCGAAGCGCCGTCGCCGTGGCCGTCGTGGTGGCGCCCGCCGCCGTGCGGGTGTAGCTGGTGAGGAGGGCGCAGCGCCGTCCGACGGCGAGCACGAGCGCGCTGAGGGCAGTGGGGATCGCGAGGAGGCCGTTGCGGCTCCCGCGGCGTCCGCCGAGGGCGTGGAGGGCGAGGGCCCGGCCCGGCCCAAGCGTCGCCGCAGCCGCGGTGGCCGTGGCCGTTCCCGGAGCGGCTCCGGAGCCGGCAACGGCGAGGGCGGCGGCAATCGTGAGGGCGCCAACGGTCGTGCCGCAGCTCCCGGCGGGGACA
>JBIIFR010000164.1:0-4256 GCA_044237215.1 Gaiellales bacterium | reverse complement strand
TGCTCGAGACGGGCAAAGCCCGACTCGACGACCCTGCTCCCCAACCCAAAGCTGATCCCGCGCAGCACGCGTCGTGCACCCTCGATGCAATCGAGGATTCGAGCGATCGCTTGGAGCGCCGGACTCTCCGCAGCACAAACCGACCCAGAAAGAACGGAGACGGAGGGATTCGAACCCTCGATTGAGGTTAACCCCCAATACCCACTTAGCAGGCGGGCGCCTTCAGCCGCTCGGCCACGTCTCCAGTTCGGCGACAGGCTACCAGCGCCACGCGAGCGGGACTCCGCACCTGACGGCGGGGTACGGGAGTCGACGCGCCGTCACACTTCGATGCATCCCACGTCGGAACCCCGCCGGCTACACCAACCGCGTGGCGAGCATCCGCGCTAGGAACTTCTGCGTTTCCGGCTCCTGCGGATCCTCGATCATCTGGCGGCCAGTACCACGCTCGACGACGCGGCCCTGATGAAGGAAGCAGACCTGATCGGCGACGTCGCGGGCAAAGGCCATCTCGTGCGTGGCGATGAGCATCGTCATGCCGCCCTCCTTCAACTCGCGCACGACCTCGAGCACCTCGCCGACGAGCTCCGGGTCGAGAGCGCTGGTGATCTCGTCGAGCAGAAGCGCGCGCGGGCGCGTGGCGATCGCGCGGATCAGCGCGACGCGCTGCTGCTGACCGCCGGACAGCTGGTCGGGGTAGTCGCGCTCGCGATCGGCGAGGCCGAAGCGCGCCAGCAGCGTGCGAGCCTCGTCCACCGCCTCCGCCTTCGGGATGCGGTGGGCCTTGACCGGGGCGAGCGTGATCTGGTCGAGCACGTTCATGTGCGGGAACAGGTTGAAGTGCTGGAAGACCATTGCCAGCGAGCGGCGAACGCGCTGCGGATCGACCGTCGGATCCGTCACGACCTCTCCATCGAGCAGGATGTCGCCGTCGTCGATATCGACGAGTAGGTTGATGCAGCGCAGCAACGACGACTTACCGGAGCCCGACGCACCGATCATCACGACGGCCTGATGCTCCTCGACCCTGAGGTCGATGCCCTGCAGGACAGGCTTGCCGTCGAAGGCCTTGGTGACACCCTGGATCTCCAGGACCGGCGTGCTCATCGGCGCGCCTCCTCAAGCCGGCGACGACCACGATCGCGCTTCTGCATGCGATCCAGGAACAGCGACAGCGGCACCGTGACGATCACGTATAGCGAGGCCGCAGCCAAGAGCGGCGTGTAGTTGAACGTCGAGGCCGCATCGATCTGCGCCACACGGAACGCCTCGACGATGCCGAGTACGGACACCAGCGCGACGTCCTTCTGCAGCGAGATGAAGTCGTTGAGCAGTGGCGGGATGACGTTGCGCACGGCCTGCGGCAGGATCACGAAGCGCATCGCCTGCGCCCGCGAGAGGCCGACGGCCAGCGCGGCGCCGCGCTGCCCCGGATGCACCGAGTCGATGCCAGCACGGAAGACCTCGGAGACGTACGCCGTGTAGGAGAGGGTCAGCGCAAACGCGGCGAGGATGATGGGGTTGTTCGGCACGCCCGGCAGGCCCAGCGCCGGCACGCCGAAGCCGATCAGGTACACCACGAGGATCGTGGGGATACCGCGGAAGAGGTCCGTCGAGACCGCCGCGATCAGGCGGAAGGGGAACAGCGCCGGCGCGCGTGTCGAGCGCAGGATGGCGACGCCGAGACTGGCGATGAGCACGAGCACCTCAACCACGAGGAACAGCTTCACGTCGATCCAGAACCCGCGGAGGATGTCCGGGAACGACGTGCGGAACGCCTCGGCCGAGAAGAATGTCTCTTGGACGACGGGCCAACCGGAGCGCGTCGTCAAGAGCAGCAGGCCACCGCCGATCACGATGATCGTCGAGACGGCGGCGATCGCCGTGCTGCGCCGATCACCGCGCCGACGTGCCTCGGCCCGGTGCTCGCGACGGCTGATCGGCTCGGCGCTCATGGGAGGAGGACGGTGCCGCGCCCCCGGTGGGGACGCGGCACCGCGAACCTACTTCAGCTCGGGAGCTCCGGCCTGCTCGGCCATCCAAGTCATCGTCAGGTTGTCGAGCTCACCGTCGGTCTTCATGGCCGCGATCGCCTTGTCGACGCACGGCGTCAGCGCGGAGCCCTTCTGGAGCAGCGCACCCCACTGGTCGCCGTCCGGCGCCTTGAACTGGCCGGCGACAGTCGCATTGTCGAGCACCGCTGCGGTCAGGTACAGCGCGGTCGGCAGATCGGTGACGATCGCGTCAACCTGCTTCTGCTTGAAGGCGGCAACGACGTCGTTCGAGTTGTTGAACACCCGCGGCTCGGCCGTCGGGCTGATCAGCGAGGCAACCGCGTCGAGGCTCGTCGTGCCAACCTGAACGCCGATCTGTGCACCCTTGAAGTCGGCCAGCATCGTCTTGCCCTCAAACGGCGAGCCGGCGGCGACGATGATCGCCTGCGGTGCCGTGTAGTACGGCGTCGAGAAGTCGACGACCTTGAGGCGCGGCTCTGTGATCGAGATCTGGTTGACGTCGAAGTCGAAGGTCTTGTCGCCCGGTGCGTAGGACGAGTCGAACGGCACGACGACCCACTTGACCTCGTCCGGCGTGAAGCCGAGCTGCTTGGCGATCGCATAGGCGACGGCACTCTCAAAGCCCTTGCCGTTGGCCGGGTCATCGTCCTCGAAGTACGGCGGGTAGGCCGGCGAGTCCGTACCGATCGTCAGCTGGCCCGCGGTCTTCAGGGCGAGCTGATCCTTGGCGCAGACATCCGCGGCGGCCGACGTGGCGGCGCTCGTGTCGGCAGCAGCCGAGGACGAGCCCGAGTCACTCGAGCCGCAGGCGGCGAGCACAGCGGCAAGGGCGATCAGGAGCAGGATGGGCACTGCGCGGAACCTGGACATGGCTACCTCGGACGGTCGGGTGACGGGCATTGGAACGGCTGGACTCTAACCGAAACGCCAACTTCCTCGGTCGGCGCGCCACGGTCTAGGGGCGCCTCGACCACGGATACGGCCGGACGTTCGCTAGCGTGGAGCGGTGAGCGCGAATCGCCTTGCCGATGCCCCGCGCTCCAAGCGCAACGCCGCGCTGCTCAGCGTCGCCCTGACGGGTACCAGCGTGATCGTCAAGGGCGCCGTGGCGGTCGTCACCGGCTCGTCCGCGGTGCTGGCCGAGACTGCGCACTCGTTCTCCGATCTCCTCGCCGCACTGATCGCCCTCGCGGCCGTGCGCGCAGCCGATCGCCCACCTGATCCCCAGCACCCGTTCGGCCACCAGAAGCTCGAGCACGTCTCGGCCGTGGCCGAGGGTCTGCTCCTGATCCTCGTCGCGGGCTTCGTGGTCGTCCAGTCGGCCCGCTCGTTCGGCGACCCAGTCGAGAACTCGACGCTCGGCATCGTGGTGATGGCCGCGTCGGCCGGCGCCTCGTTCTTCGTGGCCCGCCGCGTGGCGCGCGTTGCGCACGACGCGCACTCCGCCGCACTCGAGGCCGACTCCGCGCACATCGCCGCGGACGTTTGGTCGAGCGTGGGCACCGCTGCCGCGCTGCTCGTGATCGCCCTGACCGGCTGGGTCGAGGTCGACGCCATCTTCGGCATCGCGATCTCGGCGTGGGTCGCCGCGACCGGCGGCCGCCTGGTCCTGAACGGAATGCGCGTCCTCATCGACGAAACGGTCTCCCAAGACGACCTCGACACGATCCGCGACGCGCTCGAGGCCGTACGGCCCGCCGGCGTAATCAGCTACCACCGCCTGCGCGCACGCCGCTCCGGCGCCGTCCGCCACGTTGACGTCCACGTCGTCGTCGAGCCGACCATGACCGTTGCCGAGGCACACGTCATCACCGACCAGATCGAGTCCTCGCTGGAGGAGCGCCTGCCCTCCGCCGATGTCGTCGTGCACGTCGAGCCCGTCGGCTCGGAGCCCGAAGCCGACGCCCACTACTAGTCGCCGCAGGTGGATCAACGTTGCTTTGGTGCCAGGCACCAATGCAAACCTGAACCACCCTCGAGTCGACCTACAGTGCGCCGCCAGCGGCCGGCGGAGCCGTCGGATCGACGCCGCCCGCGGCCTTGGCGGCCTGGCGCGTCAGGTAGTCCTCGACCAGCAGGACGTTGCTGCCGGCGTGCTCGATGACCTTCAGCAGGTCATTCATGGAGGAGACCTCCTCGACCTGCTCCTTCAGGAACCACTGCATGAACTGCTCGGCCTGATAATCGCTCTCGGCCCGCGCGGCGTTCGCCAGCGCGGTGATCTGCGCCGTGACGCGCTTC
>JBIIFR010000163.1:0-4257 GCA_044237215.1 Gaiellales bacterium | reverse complement strand
CGTCGTTTCTGTTGGTGCGTCGTTGAATCGCACGGGGAGGGTAGAGAGCTGTTCGAAATCCGATGGCACGAATACGCGCACGGCCTGGCGTTCCCCGTCTGCGCCGACGAAGGCGATCTCCAATCCTCTGGCACCGCTGGGCTCTTTGAACCCTCGCAGTTTCAGCCCCTTGTCCGCGTCCTGCAGGGTGGCCGCAACTTTCTGAGCGGCAGTGACTGTAGGAGCAGTCACCAGACCCAGCGTGAGAGCAGTCACGATTCCGAGCGAGAGAACTCCGGCGAGGGCTAAGCGGCGCACCTCCAAAATTCTACGACAGGGGGATCTGCCGCAGGAGGTGTGGACACTACAAACCAGGGTTTGTCATGTCCTCCATGGGATTGCGATCGGCCCTGGAGCGCCCACGCCGTGCCTCAGCCGACGGGCGTGTAGAAGCTCTCCGGCAGCTGCCGGAGCGTCTGCGCGCAGTCGGTGCCCTTGACCTTGCGGCGGAAGGTGGGCCCCATCTGGGCGGCCTGATCGCGCAGCGCCTGGGTCTGGCCGTCCGAGAAGTTCGTGCCCCACTTGTCGAGCTTCGCGTTGTAGACGTCGTTGCCGAAGGCGAATGGTGGTGCCGTGAAGTACTGCCGCACATCGGGTGCGATGCCCGGCCCCTGCACGGTCACCGAGTAGACGCCTCGCTTCGAGACACCGGTCTTGCCGTTCGAACCGCCCTTCGGCGAGAACTCGTAGCAGTACGTCCCGTTCGGCTTCTGGGTGAGCACGCCGACGACGCGCCGCCAGCCCGGACCGTAGTCCGCGTACCACGTGTCGATGTACACGTTGCGGCCGAACTGGTTGGTGGGGTTGCCACCGCGGTCGCCCGGTCCCCACACGCCGACGCCCGCGTAGGTGAAGGACCCGAACAGGTACTCGAAGTGACGTCCCTGCAGGTACCCCTGATAGCCACCGGGGCTGAACTTCGACCAGCGTGGCTCGGCCTGAAGGATCGGCCAACCGTTGAAGGTGACGTCGCCGATCGTCGGCAGGGCATAGGTACCGAACTGCATGGCCGGTGTGTCGGCCGGATTTGGAGATTGGGCACTCAAGCCTGGCGCATTGGTGCGGACGGCGGAGACGTTGATGTTCCATGGCACGGTCTCGAGCTGCGTGCCGAAGTCCGGGGCCTGCTGCACCCATGTCTGCACGTACACGGTCCAGCCGGTGGCGAGGGGGCACGAGCGCGTGGTCACGCTATGCGAGGCGTCGATCGCCGCCGCAGGAATCCCAGGCGGGGCAGGGGTGGTGGCAGCCGAGGTGATCGTTGCACCGCGGCAGGCAAAGAGTCTCCCCCGCACGCTGGTCGACCTGGGGCTGCTGTAGACGCCGTTGCGGAGGTCGGGTGCCTTCGCCGTCCACCACTTCGGCGTGGTGCTCGTAGGGGGAACGAAACGGACCGTGAGGAAGCCTCCGCCTTCGAGCACCTGCACGGTTGTTGGCTGGTAGGTGCTCCCGATCGTCACGCTCGCCGAGGCGCCGGGCGCAACCATGACGGCGAGCGCCGTCAGGATGCCGAGCGGTAGGAGCCGCCGCACCGCCGGGCCCTACGACATCGGGATCTGCCGCAGGATGTGCGGCTCGACCCGGTCGAAGATCTCCTCGAGCGTCTCGCCCGTGATCGTCAGGCCGTGGTTCTTCAGGCCGATGATCGCGTGCGTCGGGTCGGGCTGGACGCGGACCAGGTCGGCGACGGCGTCGGCCAGCTCGGCCGTGCCGCAGGGGTAGTTGATCTCGGTGGCGTCAACGCCCTCGACCCACGCGTGGACGTGGATGATCGCGCCGACGCTCGGATGCTCGCGGTAGATCTTGAAGTGCTCGATCGCGTCGACGGACACGCGGCGGGGCTCGATGCCCGGCGGCACGCTCATCACCATCGCCTGGGCGGCAGCGTCGTAGTCGGTGACCAGCAGCATGTCGCGGCCGATCTCCTGCAGGTTCGACTTGTCGACGCCCGAGGCGCTCATCCAGAAGCGGTCAGCGTCCTTGCGGGCCGACAGGTTGCCGTAGGACAGACCACCGATCGAGTACAGGCGCATGACGTGCTCGAGGTCGCGCTTCTCGAGGTAGTCCTGGATCGGGAACGGGGCGGGCAGCAGGTCGAGCGCGTCGAGGCGCTGGCCGGCGGCGGTCAGGTTCGCGGTCACCTCGTCGCCGTCCCACAGCTCGGGCTCGAGGTCGGGGTTCCAGATGTTGTCGATCACCAGATGGCTCTCGGCGAGCGGGGCGAGGCGCTCCGCGACGTTCGCGTAGAAGGCGTCCGTGCCGTCGTCGCTGATCGCGTAGTTGCCCTGCTCCATCGTGCCGAAGCGTGCCTCGGTGCCGGGGACGATGCGCACGGAGACGTTCGAGAGGGCGCGGACCAGGACGGGGTAGTAGTCGCTGATCGCCTCCTTGAAGTCGGCCGGCGGCGCGGCGCCCTCGTAGATCGCAGCGCAGAACGTCGTCTTGTTCTCGCGGCGGTACGGGCGCACGTTGTCGCGGTTGACGAAGTTGCAGACGAGGTTCGCCGTGGCGAGGTCATCGGTCTTCTCGTACCCGCGGGCCGTGAGCGCGGCGCTGAGCCGGTCGGCGAAGGACGAGAGCGTGTCGGAGACCTCTCCGTGGAAGGCGAATCGCATCCTCTGAGGGTAGCAGTCGGCGGGAACCCGAGGAGTGCGTGTGGCCTGCGGTGGTGCTGTATCGCGGGTGTCTGCGCTACGCTACGCGCAGTTCGGTGCCGTCGGGCATCGAGGATCCGCGATCCAGCAGCCGACCTTCGGTCGTGCCCGCGCTGGAGGGCGGTTGGAGGCTTGGATGCTCGAAGCCGGTGATGCGGCCAGCAGCGCGGAGTTCGTGGACACGACGGGATCCCCGTCGTTCGACGACGTGCAGCGCTGGATTGGCGAGCGCATCGTGGCCGAGGGCGAGCCCGTCGAGCTGCGCCGCGGCTCGATCTGGGCCGGGGCCTACCTCGAGGCCGTCGAGGAGATGGCGCAGGGCCTGAAGAGCCCCTCGCCCGAGTACCGCCGCCGCTACGCGCTGGGTCTCGGCCTCGAGCGCATGCTCGGCGCGGATGAGCCGCATCTGGCCTCCGGCCTGCCGCTGCGGGCGCACCAGGTCGACGCACTCGCGGGCATGCTCGCCGCCGTGATCGGCGACTACGAGCGTCAAGAGGCCGACGAGGCCGCCGAGCTCGACCTCGATGACGAGGCGCCGCGCCTGGCCGACGAGTCACAGGCCGTCGTCGGCGACACGGGCGGCGACGAGGCCGAAGAGGAGGAAGAGCTCGTCTTCGAGGACGACGACGAGGACGAGGCCGTCGCACTGCCACCGCTCGTCGATGAGGCACCTGTGGCGCGCGTGGTGCTGGCCGGCGTCGACGAGGACGAGGACGACGAGGATGGAGACGTCGACGAGGACGAGGACGAGGCCACGGGCGAGCACGAGACCGCCGATCCGGGGGCCATTCGTCGCTACCGCTTCAAGCACCCGACGGCCTCCGGCAAGACCGTGGCCGCCGCCGCCTTCGTCGACGCCGCGAAGATCACGGGCGTGCTGATCCTCACGCACCGCCGGCTGCTCGTCGACCAGTTCACGCGCGATCTCAAGGAACAGGGCTACGGCCACCGCCTCAAGGAGCCCGTGCTCGGCGTCGCGCGCCCGCCCGTCGTGCCGCCGATCACGATCGAGACCTACGCGTGGTTCATCAAGAACGCGGATCGCCTCAGCCGCGAGACCTACGGCGTGATCCTCTGCGACGAGGCCCACACCGCGCTCGGCGATCGCACCTCCGCCGCCATCCGTCGGCTCGACACGCCGACGTACATCGGCATGACCGCCACGGACGAGCTGCTGCAGAAGCACGTTGGCGACGTCTTCCCCGCTGAGATCGCGGACTTCCCGCTCGGCGAGGCCGTGCTCAGCGGCGTCGTCGCCCCGCTGCGCGCAGTGCGCGTGCCGCCCGGCGCGTCGCTCAAGCGCGTGCGTCTCGTCGGCGGCGATTTCGACCAGCAGGAGCTCGCCGACGCGCTCGACCACGATGCCGTCAACATGGCCGCCGCCATGTACTACCTCGACATGTTCGGCCAGCGCCCCGGCATCGTCTACGCAGCCGGCGTCGACCACGCTGGACGCGTGGCCGCCGCCATGCGCGCAATCGGGCTGAAGGCCGCCGCCGTCTCTGGCCGGACGCCGCCGCGCGAGCTAGCCGAGACGCTCGCCGCCTACGAGCGCGGCGAGGTC
>JBIIFR010000162.1:0-4284 GCA_044237215.1 Gaiellales bacterium | reverse complement strand
GGGCGGCACGCCGAGGATATTGAGCAGCACGGTGATCGGCAGCGGCTCGGCGACGTCGAGCACCCAGTCGAACTCACTGCGCGCCGTGGCGGTGTCGAGCAGGCCCGCAGCCGTCGCGCGGGCAAAAGCCTCGTGCGCGGCGATCGCCTTCGGGGTGAAGAGAGGGGAGACGACGCGGCGCAGGTGCTGATGCAGCGGCGCATCCGAGTCGATCAGGCTGCGGCGCTTCTCGAGCGACTCGGGCTCGACCTCCTCCAGCATCGTCAGGCCCTCGCCCGACGAGAACACCTGCGGATTCTTCGAGACCGCGACGACGTCTTCATGCTTCGTGATCGCCCAGAACCCGTGGTTCGGTCGGAGCTCCTCGTGCCAGTGCACGGGATCCTCGCGACGCAGCAACGCAAACTCGTCGTGCAGGACGCGCTCCTCCCACAGCTCGGGCGTGACGAGATCGACGCGGCTGAGCTCTTCGGTGGGGATGCTCACAGGGGAAGCCTAAACGCAGAAGGCCCCCGCTCGGCACCGGCTGAGCCGGACCGAACGGGGGCCGCATGCAGTCCGCTACGAGGCGGGGACGTCCTCGTGCAGGTAGCGCCCGATGCCCGCGTACTTCTGCGGGTTGGTCGAGCGCAGCACCAGCGCGATGATCACGCCAATGGCGAAGATCACGATCGGCCACACCCACAGGTACTGGATGAACGGCACGTCCGCCGCACCGGAGAGGTCTCCGCGGAACTTGAACAGCAGGTAGACCGCGTAGGCCTGCGTGATCGTTGCGGCAATCGGAGCGACCAGCGTCTTGAACCAGTGGAAGCCGTCCTTGGCCTTCGTCAGGAAGTAGAAGATGATCGCGACCGACACCAGCGCCTGGATGGCGAGGATGCCGGCGACGCCGAGCAGCGGGCTCCACGTGCCGAGCTTGAGCAGCGCACCGAGCGTCGTCGAGTCGTACAGGAAGAACGCACCGACCCAGATCGTCACGAAGAGACCGGCGACAACACCGGCGACGTGCGGCGACTTGTGCTTCGGATGCGTCCTGCCGAGTGCGCTCGGGAGCGCGCCCTCGCGGCCCATCGAGAACAGGTAGCGGCAGGCCGTATTGAAGAACGCCATCTGGCAGGCGAACGAGCCCGTGATGATGAAGATGCCGAACAGCGTGGTCAGCCAGCCACCGACGTACTGGTCGGACATCGGGTAGAAGATCGAGGCGATCTCGCCCGCGTACTGCTGGTTGACGAGATCCGCCGAGCCCTGCTTGCCGGCAGCGGCGACGAACATCCACATCACGAACACGTAGAGCACGCCGAGACCGATCACCGACACGTACATGGCAGGTGCCATGACCTTCTTCGGCTCCTTGGCCTCCTCCGCGTAGTTCGGTGCCATTTCGAAGCCGACCCACGACCAGAACGCCGCGAACAGGGCGATGCCCGTCGCGCCAGCCACGATCGCCATGTTGCCGCCCGAGTCGAAGACCGCCAGCGGGTTGAGCGACTCGAACACGAGCCCATCAGGACCACCGCCCTGCACGAGCACCGCGACCGAGAAGATCAGCAGCACCGCGAGCTCGGCCACCAGGGCGACGCCGAGTACGCGAGCCGTCACCTCAATGTGGAAGAACATGAACGCCGTCATCAGGATGATGGTGCCGAACAGGAAGATCCAGACGGGAATGTCCCAGCCGAACCACTCCATCAGGTTCGCGCTGAAGAAGTACGACGTGACGCCCGTCACCGCGGCCGAGAAGACCAGGTAGCAGAAGGTCATCAGGATCGCCGTGCCCATGCCCATGACGCTGCCGAAGGCGTGCGAGATGAACGAGTAGAAGCCGCCGGCGGCGCTGACGCGACGCGCCATCTCGATGTAGCCCACCGAGAAAATCGTCAGCACGATCGTTGCGAGGATGAAGGCGCCCGGCACGGCCCAACCGGCGCCGAGAATGCCGACCGGTCCGTTGAAGAGCATGGCCGAGATCGGCGCGGCTCCCGTGACGCAGCAGAAGAGCACCTGACGCGTGTTCAGGACGCCCTTCGCAAGGTGGTGTTGCCCGGTCATCGGATTGATGATGTCCGCGGCAGGAGTATTACTCCCGGAGTCCGTAGCCAAGTCCCTCTCCTTTTTCTCCATGTCCCCTCCCCGGCCGGATGATCCGACTTCAGGACGAGGCTCAGCGTAGGGTTCGACAGCGGGGATTGCAACCCTTCCGGATCGTCAAATAGCGCACGGTTGTTAGTAATTCCGCTGTTTTGATCGGGCAAATCGCGGCATTGGGTGCTGTCGGTAGTCTTTTCACCGAGGAGGAACGATGACCGGAACGCTGGACCTGTCTGCCATCGAGTTGAAGGACCCCGACGTCTACCTGCACGGCGTCCCGCACGAGTCCTTTCGTCTCTTGCGTGAGCACGATCCCGTGCACTGGCATCCGGAGACCGCGCCCGACCCGGGCTTCTGGGCGATCACCAAGCACGCCGACGTGGTCGCGATCTCCAAAGACGCGCAGCGCTTCTCCTCGGCCGAGCGCTTCATCTATTACGAGGAGATCCCCGCCGACGCGCTCGAGATGCGGCGCTCGATGATCGAGACGGATCCGCCCGAGCACACGCGCCTGCGCCGCATCGTCAGCCCGCTCTTCACGCCCAAGACCGTCGACGCCTACCGCGAGCACACCCGCGTCGTCGCCGACCGGCTGCTCGATGCGGCCGTCGCCAAGGGCGAGTTCGACTGGGTCCACGACATCTGCGAGATGCTGCCGATCCGCGTGTTCGTCGACGTCTTCGGCGCACCCGAGTCTGACGCCGACTACCTGGCCAAGCTCGCGAACATGCTCGTCGCCATCGACGATCCGGATCTCGCGCCGCCACCGGAGATGTACGAGCACGCCCGGGCCCGCGGCTACGAGGAGCATCAGCTGCCCTTCAACAGCCCGGCCGCGCTCTACCTCTTCGACTACGCGCGCGACCTGTGCGAGGCACGCCGCAAGGATCCGCAGGATGATCTCATCACCCGGCTGGTCTCCGCCGAGTGGGAGGGCGAGCGCCTGACCGACTCCGAGCTCGTCAACTTCTGCCAGCTGCTCGTCTTCGCCGGCAACGAGACGACGCGCAATTCGCTCGCCACCGGCATGCACCAGCTCATCCTCAACCCGGAGCAGCTTGACCTGCTCGAGCGGGATCGGTCGCTGATGAAGGGCGCCATCGAGGAGATCCTGCGCTGGGCCACACCGATCTACACGTTTCGCCGCACCGCGACCGAAGACGTCGAGCTGCGCGGCCAGCAGATCCGGAAGGGCGACAAGCTGATGCTGTACTACATCAGCGCGAACTTCGACGACGAGGTCTTCGAGGACCCCGAGCGGTTTGACGTGACGCGCGATGCGTCCGCGCAGGTTGTCTTCGGCGGCGGCGGCCCGCACTACTGCCTCGGCGCGTTTCTGGCGCGCATGCAGATTGAGACGCTCTTCACCGCGGTGCTCGACCGCGGCCTGCGCTTCGAGGTGTGCGGTCCGACCGCGCGTCTGCGTTCCAACTTCGGCAACGGCTTCAAGACGCTGCCGGTACGCGTGGTAGCTGGAGGATGACGGCTATCGTGTCGGTCATTGGTGCCCTCGGGAGGGGCGATACGAGAGGAGGCCCGGAGCATGGGCGCTGACGACTTCGATCTGCTGAAGGCGATCGACAAGGGAGAGATCCGCGAGGTTGAGGTTGCCTGGGCGGACCATCAGGGGTATCCGCGCGGCAAGCGCATCCCCGTCGAGGTCTTCCTCGGCCGGCTCGAGAAGGGCATCGGGTTCGCCGATGCGTCGCTGACGTGGGACTACGAGGGCGACGTCCTCGACGGCTGCCGCGTGTCCGGCTGGGAGACGGGCTACCCCGATTTCTTCGTCATTCCCGACGTCTCGACCGCGCGCCGCCTGCCGTGGCGCGACGGCGTGGCGATCGTTCAGGGCGACGTCAAGGACCATCACGGCGATCTCATCAAGTACGCGCCGCGCAGCGTTCTGCGCCGCGTCGTCGACCGTCTCGCCAAGCTCGGGTACACGGCGTCGATCGGTGTCGAGATCGAGTTCTACCTCGTCGACGACGACATCCAGCCGGCCGCCGATGGCATCCAGTGCTACTCGCTTGCCAAGGCCAACGACCTCGAGCCCGTCTTCAGCGAGCTGCTCGACGGCCTGCGCGGCTTCGTCGACGTCGAGGGCTCGAACGTCGAGTACGGCCCCGCCCAGTGTGAGGTCAACCTCAACCACGGCGACCCCATCTGGGCGGCTGATCAGGCCTTCCGCAT
>JBIIFR010000306.1:0-2682 GCA_044237215.1 Gaiellales bacterium | reverse complement strand
CGCCATCGCCGCAGCCGTCGCCGGTCTGACCGGTGGCGAGGTGCCGGAGCTCGCCCTCGAGCGTCCGGCCAACCCCGAGCACGGTGACTACGCGACCAGCGTCGCGATGCGGCTTGCTCCCGTGCTTTCGCGCAAGCCGCGGGAGATCGCCGAGGAGCTTGCCGAGGCGATCCGCTCCCTCGGCACGGTCGAGACGGTCGAGATCGCCGGCCCCGGGTTCATCAACCTCCGCCTCGGTGCGCAGTGGTACCGCGACGCGCTCAGTGACATGCTGGCGGCTGGTGCGGACTTCGGGCGTCGCCCATTCGCGCCGGGCGTCGAGACGCTGGTGGAGTTCGTTTCGTCGAACCCGACGGGTGACCTGACGATCGGCTCGGCCCGCAACGCCGCCTACGGCGATAGCGTCGCGCGCCTCCTCGAGTTCACGGGCGAGCGGGTGACGCGCGAGTACTACATCAACGACGCCGGCAATCAGGTCAGCCTGTTTGGCCAGTCGGTTCAGGCGCGCCGACTCGGCCGCGACATTCCGGAGGGTGGCTATCCCGGCGCCGAGGTGGCGGTCATCGCCGCCGAGCTCGACCTGCCCGACGACGCCCCGCTCGAGGAGTGGGTCGCCAAGGGTGTCGCGCTGATGGTGGAGCGCATCCGGGCCAGTCTCGCCAGCATGCGCGTCGAATTCGACCTGTGGACGAGCGAGCTGGGCCTGCACGAGACGGGAGCCGTCGTCGCGGCCATCGAACGCGCCCGCGCCCAGGGCCGCATCTTCGAACAGGATGGCGCGACCTGGCTGCGCACCACCGACTTCGGCGACGACAAGGATCGCGTGCTGCTCAAGGCCGACGGCGAGCACACCTACTTCGCCTCGGATCTGGCCTACATCGACCTCAAGTTCCAGCGCGGCGCGACCCACGCGATCTACGTGCTGGGAGCCGACCACCACGGCTACATTCAGCGCCTCAAGGCCGGTGCGCAGTGCCTGGGCTACGACCCCGCCCACGTCGAGACGCTGATCTATCAGCTGATCACGGTCTCCGGTGAGCGCATGGGCAAGCGCCGTGGCAACGTCATCACGCTGTCCGAGCTGACCGACGCGATCGGCGTCGACGCGGCACGCTACTTCCTCGTGCAGCGCTCGCACGACCAGACGCTCGACATCGATCTCGATCTGGCGGTCGAGACGAGCAGCAAGAACCCCGTCTACTACGTCCAGTACGCGCACGCGCGCTGCGCCTCGATTCTCCGCAAGGCGGCCGACGAGGGACTCGCAGTCGACGGCGTCGGCAACGCGCACACGCCGGAGGCCGCCGAGCTGGCGCTGCTCCGACGCCTCGCCGAGTGGCCTGAGGTCGTCGCGAGCGCCGCAGAGCTGCGCGCGCCGCACCGGATCATCTCGTGGACGCACGAGCTCGCGGCCGATTTCCACGCGTTCCATCACGACCTCTTCGTCCTCCATGAGGACCTCGACACGCGCGCCTTCCGGCTGAGCGCGGTCCGCGCGACGCGTGAGGCGCTGGAGCGGGCCCTCGGGCTGCTCGGCGTCAGTGCCCCGGATCGCATGTGATCGACGTCCGCAGCATTCAGGCCGACGAGGGCGAACTGTTGCGCGCCGTGCGTCTGGCGGCACTGCTGAACGCACCGGCCGCCTTCCTTGAGACCTACGACGAGGTGGCGAGCGACCCCAGCGACGTCTGGGCGGCGCGGGCGGCGGCGAGCACGGGGGAGGGCGACCAGTTGATCATGGTCGCGCTCGATCAGGGACGTCCGGTCGGCATGGCCGGCATCGCCCGGGAGATCGGGCAGCGGCGGCGGCATCGCGCCACGCTCTGGGGCGTCTGGCTGGATCCCGCGCACCGCGGTCGCGGCGTGGGCCGTCAGCTGGTGTCGACGGCGCTCGATTGGGCACGGGAGCGCGAGGTGCGCGCCGTCTACCTCGAGGTCGTCGAAAACGAGGATCCCTCGTGGAGCCTCTACGGCCGGCTGGGCTTCGTTCGGCGCGAGGTCGATCCGTTCGGCGCGCACGTCGACGGTCACGATGTGGCCCTTGAGCACCTTGTGCTCGTGCTCTGAGGCAGGGGTATCGGCCGAGGCGGGGAATCCTGCGATGTATAATCTGCAGCACAAAAGTTGTTAAGGCGCATGCGCGTCTTCAGCCCCGTACACACGTCGCAAGGAGCGTCCATGAGCAGCACCGCCACGCCCGTCCTCACCGCCGCCGACTTCAAGGTCGCCGATCTCTCGCTGGCCGAGTGGGGGCGCAAGGAGATCGCGATCGCCGAAGGCGAGATGCCCGGCCTGATGTCGTTGCGTGAGGAGTACGGCGCCAGCCAGCCGCTGGCCGGCGCGCGCATCACCGGCTCCCTGCACATGACGATCCAGACGGCCGTGCTGATCGAGACGCTGGTTGCGCTCGGCGCCGAGGTCCGCTGGGCGAGCTGCAACATCTTCTCGACGCAGGATCAGGCGGCTGCCGCCGTCGTCGTCGGGCCGCACGGCACCGTCGATGAGCCCCGCGGCGTGCCCTGCTTCGCCTGGAAGGGCGAGACGCTGACCGAGTACTGGTGGTGCACCGATCGCGCGCTGACCTGGCCCGAGGCGGGTCCGAACATGATCCTGGACGACGGTGGCGATGCCACCATGCTCGTCCACAAGGGTCGCGAGTTTGAGCTGGCCGGCGCCGTGCCG
>JBIIFR010000161.1:0-4310 GCA_044237215.1 Gaiellales bacterium | reverse complement strand
GTCCTCGATGATCGAGCGCACGAGCCGGACCTGGTCCGAGGAGTCGTAGATCGAGAACGACGGGCGGAATCCGATGCGCGTGGCGTCGGCCCGCAGGATGCGTGCGCAGGCGGCGTGGAAGGTCATCACCCACATCCCCGTGGCGTAGCGCCCGAGCAGCCCGTTGACGCGCTCCGCCATCTCCCCCGCGGCCTTGTTGGTGAAGGTGATCGCCAGGATCGAACTCGGCGGGGCGCCGCGCTCCTCCACGAGATGTGCGATTCGGTGCGTCAGCACCCGGGTTTTGCCGGACCCCGCGCCGGCGACGACCAGCAGCGGGCCCGGATCGGCCTTGACGGCCTCCAGCTGGGCGGGATTCAGTCCGGCGAGGGGGTCGTGAGCCATCGTTCGCCAACGTAGCAGCCGCCGTCCATCGCGCCCGCTGGATCAGCGGGCGGTCAGTCGCACGACCGCCGAGCGCAGCGACTGGGCCCGTGCACGGACGTCGTAGGCACCGCGCTCGGGCAGGCGCACCGGCGTCGCGAAGCGTCCGTCGGCGGCCACCGGGACGACCACCACGAGGCGCCAGCGCCGACCGACGCGGGCCTCGATCCGCACGCGGGCGATGCCCGTGCCGGCGACGACACCGCGCAGGCGGGTCTGTCCGCCGGCCCGCACCCGCCGCCGCTCCGCCAGCAGCGTCAGTCGCGGTCGCGGTGCAGTGACCGGTGCGGTCTCCGGCTCTGTCGGCGGCTCGGTGACCGCGCTGGCGAGCTCTGGCGCAACCACAGCCGGTAGCGGAGGAGCGGGTGCCGGCGGCGGGGATACCGGCAGCGAGAAGGTCCACGTGCGGACCGTGCGGTTGCCGCTGCGGTCGATCACCGTCGCCCGCACGGCGTGCTCCCCCTCGCCCCAGGCCCGGGAGGGTGTGAACACGATCGTCCCTGCGCTGCCGAGCTCGGCCGCTCCCGTCACGTCGACGCCGTCAATCGCCAGCCGCCACGCATCGGCAGCCAGCCCAGCGCCGTTGTCGGTCGCGTGAGCGCTCACAGGCGCAAACGGACCCACCACGCCCTGCGGCTGCACGTCGTCGATCACCGGCGGTGTGCGGTCGGCCACACCGAAAGTCTCGCTGCCGCTGGTGGCATTGCCTGCGACGTCAGCGGCGGTCCACGCGATGCGGTGCAGACCGTCGGCCAGCGGCTGCGGCGGCACGACGACGGCGACGCCCGCTGCGATCCGCACCTCGGCGGCCAGCCCGTCGATCGTCGCTGACAGGCTGTCGAGACCACTGGCGGCGTCCGTCACGGCCAGCTGGATCTCCGGCAGGCGTGCCTCCGGATCGGCCGGGGCCTTGAAGGTGACGCTCGGCGGCGCGTTGTCGACGCGCACGACGTTCGCGAGCGGTGCGCTGCGGTTTCCGTCCGCGCCGGTGTCGATGGCCGTCAGCGCCGTGCCGTACGTGCCGTCGGGGAGCTGGGCCGTATCGACGCAGACGGTGCCGGCAAACTGCAGCGGTCGCGGCTGCAGACGCGTGCCCGGCCCGGCGGAGGTGGCGGCGACCACGGAGCCGATCGCGTACTCCACGCGATCCACGCCGAGGCCGCGATCGGCGGCGGTGAAGGCGCCGCACAGCTGGCCCCGTTGCCACCCACCGAGCGCGGGATCGCCAGCACCCCAGGCCACGCTGGGCAGGTGCGCGTCGCGCACCGTCAACTGGACGGATTCGACGACCACGGAGTTGTCGGTGGCGTTGCGCACTGTGCGGCCGGCGACGGCGGCATCGGCGGTCAACGCGACCGCGACTGCGGTGGCGCCCCGTCCGGTGCTGAGCGTCGCGCTCGTTCCGCCGACTGAGCGCAGCCGCTGGCCGGCGATCCAACGCCCGCCAAGCCGGCTCTGCAGCACGGCCGCCACGCCGTTCTGCTTCGTGCGGTAGCGGATGCGGAGGGTGGCACCCACGATGGTGGTGCCGCCGGGCGCGGCGAAGGCAAGCTGTCCCTGTCGGCGGGCGGCCACGTTCGCGCCCGCGGGGATGCGCAGCCAGGCACAGCCGTTGAGACACCCGCTGAGGCCGGGTGGCGTAGTGGCGCTGATCCCCGTCGTGTCGCCGCTGGGCAGTTGGTATCCGACCGTGGCGTCGGCGGCGTTGGCGGGCGCGGCCAGGATCAGCCAGCCGAGGAGGACGAGGATGAGGCCGCCGGTGAGGCGCTGCAGTCGCGTGGTCATGGGCCGATCCTGCCGTGCTCCGACGCTCGCGACGGCTGCCGCCGTTGCACAGAGGCGCACGGGATCGTCACACGACGTGCCGGAGGCGCACGCGAGCACGCGCGAGTGAGGCCGATAGGCTCCCGCCATGCGCGTTCTCGCCTGCCTTCCCGCCCTCGTCCTGGCCGCGGTTCTCTGGCAGCTATCGGCGACGCCGGATCTCGCGGTCGCCTCCGGCTGGCTCGACACCGTCACGCGCAAGGCCGCGCATATCGGAGCGTTCGGCCTGCTCGCCGCCGCGTGCGTGCTCGCGCTGCGAGCGCAGCGGGTGTCCGTCCGCTCCGCCCTGCTCGGCGGCGCAGCCCTGGCGCTGGTGTACGCGGTGATCGACGAGGTTCACCAGAGCAGGGTGCCGACACGCAACGGCGCGCTCTCCGATGTCGCCATCGACGCGCTCGGGATTGGCATCGCGTCTATCGTGCTCGCAATGGCGTTCAACCGCAGAGGCAGGACATGAGCAAGCTGATCATCGTCGACACGGCGCTGACCGATGTCGATGGGCTGGTCGCGGCGGCGGCGGAGTACCTCGCCCGTCGGCTCGGTGGTACGCCTCCGCTCGATCCTGCGGCGCTGCCAGCCGACGCGGCGGCCGCGCTGGCCGCCATCGACGTGTGGGCCGGCGCCGGTGCAGCCAACTGGCGGACGGAGCTGACCCGCTGGTTCGAGGCCCACGCACCGGTGCTGCTCGTGCCGGACCCCGAGCTCAACGGCATTCTGCGTCGCGCCGCCAAGGCTGGCACGCACCTTGCCGTCGCGAGCGCGTTGCCGGCCGTACCGCTCGATCTCGAACTGCAGCAGCTCGGCTGCGCGCGCGCGTTCCATGCCGCCTGTGCTGGCGACGGCTCGCTGGACGACGCGATCAGCGCTGCGCAGGCCGCGCTGGGCGGACACGACACGCCGGTGGCGCGCACGCGGGCCGACGTGGTCGCGGCGCTCGGCGCCTGATCAGCTCAGCGACAGGCCGATGATCGCCACGATGATCAGGCCCAACCCGAGGTACTGCAGCCCGCGCAGGCGCTCCTTCAGCACGACGACGCCGATCAGCGCGGCCACGGTGCCGTACTGGCCGGTCAGCACCGCGGCCTGGGCGATGCCGTAGGCCGACGCCTTGAGGTACAGCGTGAAGCCGGCGACCTCGCCGACGCCGGCCACGAGGGCCAACCAGATGGCGCGGCGCTCGATGACGAGGTCGCGACGGGCAACCAACGGCATCGTCACCACGACCACGCCGATCATGCGCGAGCACGCCACCAGCCACGACGCGCCGAGATCGTCCTGCACCTGACCTCCGGCCCACAGCTGGATGCCCCACAGCACGGCCGCCCCCGCGCCGAGCAGTGCGGCCACGCGCTGGTTCGCATAGGCGGCTCCCGGCAGCGCCGTCTCCCCCTTTGCAGCCAGGAACGCGCCGAACACCGCCAGGGTCAGGGCGGCGATCGCGAGCGCCTCGACGGGCTCCCCGGCGATGATGGCGATCAATGCGCCCACACCGCCGTACGTGGCGGAGATCGGCGCGACCACGCTGATGCTGCCGTAGCGGACGCCGGCGTAGACGCAGACCAGGCCGCCGAGCATGCAGGCAGCGATCACGGCAATCCACAGCGCCATGCGCACGTCGACGCGCCCGGGACCGCCAGAGAGGAGGGCCAAGGGCACCGCGACGAGCATGCTCAGCGCCATCGCCCACCCGATCGCGTGGGCAGCGCCGATCCGGCGCGCCGCGAGGCTCCCGGTCACGCCGGCGACGCCCCAGACCAGCGCCGAGAGGAGACCGAGCAGCAGACCCATCAGACGGATCCCGAGTAGGCCAGCACGATGACGCCGGTGAGCACGGCTGCGATGCCGCCGAGCTGCAGGCGGGACAGCCGCTCCTTGAACAGGAGCCAGCTGATTAGGGTCGCAACGGTGGCGTACTGGGTCGCGACGACGGCGGCGATCCCCACGTTGGTCTCGGCGCCCCACAGAAAGCCCATGAACCCGGCGGACTCGAGCGCGCCGGCAAACAGGCCGAAGAACACAGCGGGCCGGGCGGCGCTGAAGCGTCCGCGGAGCAGTTGGGGCAG
>JBIIFR010000160.1:0-4323 GCA_044237215.1 Gaiellales bacterium | reverse complement strand
GGGCATACCGCTGAGCAGCGTCGGCGATGGGTAATCGGCACACCGATTTCCTGACCTCGGCTAAGGTTCCCGTCCATCGGAGCGCCCCGCTCCGCGCTGCCGTCCGAATCCCGGGCAGCGAATCCGATCAAGGAACGAATCGATGGCGAAGGCCGGCATCCGCATCGCAGTCACCATGGCCTGCACCGACTGCAAAGAGCGGAACTACCAGAGCACCAAGTCGAAGCGGAACACCCCTGACCGCATCGAGCTGAACAAGTTCTGCCGCCGCTGCGGCAAGAGCACGGTGCATCGGGAGACCCGCTAGTCCCCGTGGCCGACGCGGACGACACCGCTCCGAAGAAGGAGTCGCGCCAAGAGCGCGTTGAGCGACGCCGTCAGGAGCGCGCCGCTCGTGCGCGGCCGACGAAGAGCCAGTCCGGCCACGTCGCCGAGCGCGCCGGCTTCAGCACCTTCATCCGCGAGTGCGTGGCGGAGCTCAAGCGCGTCCAGTGGCCGACGCGCCCTGTGCTGATCCAGTCCACTGCCGTCGTGATCGTCATGTGCCTCATCGTCGGCCTGTACCTGTACGGGCTCGACTCCATCTTCTCCAAGCTCGCCGGCTGGCTCATCAACCAGCAGGCCGGCTAGTCAACGAGGTCCTGAAGCAATGTTCCGCTGGTATGCCATCCACACCTACTCCGGTCACGAGGACAAGGTTCGCCGCAACCTCGAGCAGCGCCGCCGCACCCAGCAGGGCGGCGACGACATCCGCCGGATCGTGGTGCCGACCGAGCAGACCGTCGAGACCCGTGACGGCAAGAAGGTCGAGAAGGAGAGCCGCGTGCTCCCCGGCTACGTCCTCGTGCAGATGGACGCCACGCCCGAGTGCATCAGCCTCGTGCGCAACACCCCGGGCGTAACCGGCTTCGTCGGCGCCCAGGGCAAGCGCGAGGAGATGACGCTCGTCCCGCTCGCCCAGGCCGAGATCGACAAGCTGCTGAAGGTTGAGGCCGCAGAGGCCAAGCCGAAGGCCGTCGCCGAGTTCACGCTCGGGCAGATGGTCAAGGTCGTCTCGGGACCGCTCGCCGATTTCGACGGCGAGATCATCGAGATCAACCCCGAGTCCGCCAAGCTCAAGGTGCACGTCTCGATCTTCGAGCGCCAGGTGCCGGTCGAGCTCGGCTTCTCTGATGTGAAGCGCCTCGACTGAGGCTCATCTAGGATGCACCCCGCGTCGCACCCGCGACGCCAGACAGCGGGAGCCTGAAGGTCTGGGCGTTTGCACCGCAGGAGGTCACGATGGCCGGTAAGGTCGTCACCATCATCAAGCTCCAGATCCCGGGCGGACAGGCCAACCCTGCCCCGCCGGTCGGACCCGCGCTCGGACAGCACGGCGTCAACATCATGGACTTCTGCAAGGCGTTCAACGCCCAGACGCAGAGCGAGAACGGCCGGATCATCCCGGTCGAGATCTCCGTCTTCGAGGACCGCTCCTTCACCTTCATCACGAAGACGCCGCCGGCGGCCGTGCTGATCAAGGAGGCCCTCAAGCTCAAGAGCGGCTCCGCCGTCCCCCATCGCGAGAAGGTCGGCACGCTGACCCGCGCGCAGCTCCAGTCGATTGCGGAGACGAAGATGGAGGACCTCAACGCCAATGACGTCGAGGCCGCGATGAAGATCATCGCCGGCACTGCCCGTTCGATGGGCGTGGAGGTAGAGGCATGAGCGGCAAGAAGCTCGCAGCAGCTCGCGCGCAGGTCGACCGCGAGAAGCTCTACCAGCCGATCGATGCCGTGCGTCTGCTCAAGTCGCTCGACACCGCCAAGTTCGACGAGACCGTCGAGGTGCACTTCCGCCTCGGCATCAACGTCCGCCATGCCGAGGAGCAGCTCCGCGGCACGATCATGCTGCCGCACGGTACGGGCTCCAACATGCGCGTCGCCGTGTTCGCACAGGGTGACAAGGCCGCCGAGGCCGAGGCCGCTGGTGCCGACATCGTCGGTGGCGAGGACCTCGCCGCGAAGATCCTCGAGGGTTTCGATGACTTCGACGTGACGGTCGCGACGCCCGACATGATGGTCACCGTCGGCAAGCTCGGCCGCGTGCTCGGACCCTCCGGCAAGATGCCGAACCCGAAGACCGGCACCGTCACGATGGACATCAAGAAGGCCGTCGAGGACATCAAGAGCGGCAAGATCGAGTACCGCACCGATCGTGCCGGCCTCGTGCACGTCGCGCTCGGCAAGAAGTCCTTCGGCGAGCGTGAGCTCGGCGAGAACTACGCCACGGTGCTGGAGGAGATCCTCCGCGCCAAGCCGGCTGCCGCCAAGGGCCGCTACATCAAGACGGTCGTCCTGTGCTCCTCGATGGGGCCGGGCATCAAGATCGATCCGTCGCGCATCCGCGACGTGCTCGAGGAGCAGAACGCCTAACGGCCGACTGACTCCCATCCCGCGTGAACCTGTCGCCAGGGACCGCCGGCAACGTCCTCGTTCCGAGGGTGGAGAAGACCGGCGCAGGCGGTGTAGTTCGAGCGGAGACGGTCTCGTACCGCCTCTTCGCCGTGCTCGCCGTCCAATCGGCGGGCACGCAGACGAAAGGAGGTGGTACACCAATGCTGAAGGAACGAAAAGAAGAGTTGATCGACGTCCTCGAGGCGGAGCTGAAGAGCGCTTCCTCGATGATCGTCGCCGACTACCGCGGCCTCTCCGTGAAGCAGCTCGCCGAGCTGCGCAACGAGATGCGTCCGCATAACGCGACCTTCTTCGTCGCCAAGAACACGCTCGCACGCATCGCCGTGCAGCGCGCTGGCGTCGAGGGACTGACGGAATTTCTGTCTGGTCCGACCGCGATCGCGTTCTGCAAGGACGATGCGGCTCCGGTGGCCAAGGCACTCGCCGCGGCGGCCAAGAGCACGCAGATCCTGCAGATCAAGGGCGGGTTGATCGACGGCGTCGTCCTCGACGCTGAAGGCATCAAGACGCTGGCCACCCTGCCGAGCAGGGACCAGCTGCACGCTCAGCTCGTCGTCGCGCTCAACGGCCCCATCCAGGGCATCGCGAGCACGCTCGCAGCAATCCCGCGCGGTCTCGTGGTCGCGCTCGATCAGATCGAAAAGCAGAAGGCCGCCGCGTAGGCGCGCCACCCAACGACACAAGGAGAACAGATCATGGCAATGACCACTGATCAGATGATTGAGGAGATCAAGGGCATGACCGTCCTCGACCTCAACACGCTCGTCAAGGCCCTCGAGGAGGAGTTCGGCGTTTCGGCAGCTGCTGCTGTCGCCGTCGCCGCTCCCGCCGCCGGTGGCGGTGGCGAGGCCGCTGCGGCCGAGGAGAAGACGTCGTTCGACGTGTTCCTCGCCGACACTGGTTCGCAGAAGATCCCGGTCATCAAGGTGATCCGGGCGGCAACCGGCCTGGGCCTCAAGGAGGCCAAGGACATCGCCGACGGCGCTCCGGGCATGGTCAAGGAGGGCGTTCCCACCGAGGAGGCCCAGAAGATCAAGGCCGAGCTCGAGGAGGCTGGCGCCACCGTCGAGCTGCGCTAAGCAGTCTCGTTGCCGGGCTCGCCCGGTGAGTGGTTCCACGCGAAGGGCCCCGGGTCAACCCGGGGCCCTTCGTCGTTTGTGCGGCGCGTTGCGTGGTGGCCTGTCGGGTCGAGATGCCCACGGAGGGAGGACACGACATCCGCGCGGTTGTCAGGTCCGCCCTACGTGGGCACCTCGACCCGGCAGGCCGCTGCGGCGCGTTCGGCGAGGTCGCGGTCGAGCGTGGCGAGGGGAGCGCCGACGAGGCGGGCCAGCGCGACGTACTCGGCTGCCTCGGTGCGGGCGTGGTGCATCAGGTCGGCCATCCGCCAGGTCTCCTCGCCGAGCTGGGGGTGTCCGAGCTCGGTGATCGGGGCGCGGTCGAGCGCGCGCCGCATGCGTCGCGCCTCGGCGGCGGGGATCGTGCCGCGCCGGGCCAGATCGTGCAGCAGCGAGCGGCACTCGGACCAGAGCAGGGGCGGGGCGACGAGATCGTCCGAGCCAGCGCTGGTCCAGGCGGGCTGTGCGGCCAGCATGGGGAGGACGACGGTGGGGTCGACGACGAGCATCAGGCCGCGGCTCCTGCTGCGGCGGGCGTCCGCCAGCCGCTGACTGCCGAGACGCTCACTGCGCCAACCTCCGGTCGCCCCGCGCGCGCCGCACCTCGGCCACCCAGTCCGGCTGTCGCGTACCCCAGGTCGTGCGGCCCCAGCCGGGGGGGAGGTCGTGGGCGGGGCGCGCGGTCAGCGCGTCGAGCTCCTCGGGATCGACCAGCAGGCGACCGCCGGTGCGGTGCGCGGGAAGGCGCC
>JBIIFR010000159.1:0-4336 GCA_044237215.1 Gaiellales bacterium | reverse complement strand
CTGCCAGCCCGTCGAGGGCGGAGTAACGCGCGACGAACGGCGTAAAGCCCTCGCGATCGAACAGTTCGAGCGCAGCGTCGAGGCCGTCGCCGAGCGTGTCGAGCAGGGCGATGCGGTCAATCTCCTGGCCGCCCTCCACCAGGAGCGAGGTGGCGGGCAGGCGGTCGGTCGGCGGCAGCTCGTCGGCCGTGAGGTTCGCGTTGATGCCGATGCCGATGATCGCGAACAGCGGCTGGTCCGGGGGCGTGACGAGCTCCACGAGGATGCCGGCGACCTTGCCGCCGTTGAGGACGAGGTCGTTGGGCCAGCGCAACTGCGGGGAGAGGGGCAGCGACTCGGCGACCACGATGCCGACGAGGAGGGACAGCGTGGCCAGCTCTGCGGGCGCTCGCGAGACGCGGGCCAGATAGGAGAACATCAGGGCCTTGCCCGGCGGATCCGACCACGTGCGGCCGCGGCGGCCGCGGCCTGCGGTCTGGTGGTCCGTCACGCAGATCGTGCCGGTGGGCGCGCCGGCCAGCGCCTCGTCGCGGACGATGTCCTGGGTCGAGGGGCAGCTCGCGCGGGTGATGATGTTGCGCGGGCCGGTTCGGTGCGTAGGCGGGTCGTCCACGCGGCTACGATACCTGCGTGGCTGCGCCCCTCAGCACGATGACCCCCTGGAGGACCCGATGACGGCAATGGACCGCGACGCCATCCAGGCGATCATCCCCCATCGCGATCCCTTCCTGTTCGTCGACGAGATCGTCGAGCTCGAGCCCGGCGTGCGCGCCCACGGCCGCTGGACGATCACCGGCGACGAGTGGTTCCTGCAGGGGCACTTCCCCGGCAATCCAATCGTGCCGGGCGTCGTGATGGTCGAGGCCAGCGCCCAGACGGCCGCGGTCTGTGCTCTCACGCACCCCGACCATCAGGGCAAGTTCGGCGTCTTCGCGGCCATCGACGGCGTCAAGTTCCGCCGCATCGTCCGCCCCGGCGACGTGCTCGACATGATCATCACCGTCGATCGCCTGCGCGGCCGGATCGGCCGCGTCAGCGCGGAGATCACGGTGGGTGGCGAGGCCGCCGTCGAGGGGGTCCTGACGTTCGGACTGCTCGAGGAGCCGCCCGCGTGATCGGTGCGACCGAGAGCGACATCGCGATCATCGCCGTCGGCGCCGCGATTCCCGAGCGGATCGTCACGAACGACGAGATCTCCCTGCGGGTCGAGACCGACGACGCGTGGATCCGCGAGCGCACCGGCATCGCCGAGCGCCGCATCGCCCGCGACGACCAGACGGTCACCGACCTCGCGATCATCGCCGCGCGCCAGGCGATCGAGCGCGCCGACATCGCGCCAGCAGAGATCGACCTGATCCTCACCGCCACCGCCTCGCCGGAGCGCTCGTTTCCATCGATCTCGGCACTCGTCGCCGACGACATCGGCGCGCACAGCGCGGGTGCGGTCGACATGCTCGCGGCCTGCGCCGGCTTCGCCTACGCCCTCGGGCACGCCATCGCCCAGATCAACTCGGGCATGGCGACGACCGTGATGGTGATCGGCGCCGAGGTGCTGTCGCGCATCACCGACTGGGACGACCGCGGCACCTGCATCCTGTTCGGCGACGGTGCCGGGGCGATCATCGTCCGCAAAGGCGCGGCGCCGACGACCGAGAAGGTGGTCGTCGAGCTCGGCGTCGACGGCTCCAAGGGCTTTGACCTCTACGGCGATCTGACGCCGCGCAACGGCGAGCCGCTCGACAAGTGCATCCGCATGAACGGCAACGCCGTCTACCGCTTCGCGACGCAGGTCATCGTCGAGTCGGCCAAGCGCGTGCTCGAGGCGGGCGGCTACACGCAGGACGACATTGACCTGTTCGTGCCGCACCAGGCCAACCTGCGCATCATCGAGAGCGGAGTGGAGCGGCTCGGCTTCCCCAGCGAGCGCGTCGTGGTGACGCTCGACCAGTACGGCAACACGTCGTCGGCCTCGATCCCGCTCTGCCTCGATTACGCCTGGCGCACTGGCCGCTTGCAACCCGGCCAGCGGCTGATGATGATGGGACTCGGTGGCGGCCTCGCGTGGGGTACCGTCATGATCAGATGGATGGGAGCGCCCGTATGAAGACCGCATTCTGCTTTCCGGGACAGGGCTCGCAGACCGTCGGCATGGGCGTGGCCTTCGCCGATGTCTCGCCGGCCGCGGCCGCCGTCTTCGCGGAGGCCTCTGAGGCCTTCGGTGCCGACCTGCTCGAGCTGTGCCGTTCCGGCCCACAGGAGCGCCTCGACCAGACCGAGATCACGCAACCCGCGCTGACCACCGCCTCCGTCGCCTGCCTGGCCGCCGTGCGCGAGGCCGGTGTCACCGCTGATGTCGCGATTGGGCACTCGGCCGGCGAGTACGCCGCGCTGGTCGCCGCCGGCATTCTTGGCATCGGCGACGCCGTGCGCCTCACCCGGGCCCGTGGCGAGGCAACGGCTGCCGCCGCGGTCCGCACGCCGGGGTCGATGTCGGCCATCATCGGCCTCGACGACGCGCAGGTGGAGGCGCTCTGCGCAGGCATCGAGGGCGTCTGGGTGGCGAACTACAACTGCCCCGGCCAGATCGTCGTGTCCGGCGAGACCGCCGCCGTCGAGGAGCTCAACGAGGCCGCCAAGGAGGCCGGCGCCCGCCGGGCCCTGACGCTCGCAGTGTCGGGCGCCTTCCACTCGCCGCTGACGGCCGCCGCCGCCGACGACCTGCGCCCCGCGCTCGCCGCCGCGACGTTCCGTGCGCCGAGCAGCGCGTTCTTCTCCACCGTCACCTGCCAGCTCGAGGACGAGGCGAACATCGGCCGGATCCTCGAGGACCAGCTGGGCGCCCCCGTGCGCTTCACGCAGGCGATCCAGGCGCTCGCCGCCATGGGGGTCACGACCTGCATCGAGGTTGGGCCCGGTGGCGTGCTGGCCGGTCTGATGCGCCGCATCGATCGAAATCTCACCACTCTCGCGATCAGCGATCCCGAGAGTCTCGCGAAGGCACAGGAGGTGCTGGGCAATGGCTGATCGTCCTCTCGAAGGCCGGGTGACGCTCGTCACGGGCGGCTCGCGCGGCATTGGCGCCGCCATCTCCCAGGAGCTCGCCGCCGCCGGCGCCAAGGTTGGCGTCAACTACACCGCGAACAAGGATGCGGCCGACGCCGTCGTCGCCGCGATCACCGCGGCCGGTGGCACCGCCGTTGCCATCGCGGGCGACGTCAGTGACCCCGAGGCCGCCGTCGCGATGATCGACCAGACGGAGGAGCTGCTCGGTGATGACCTCTGGAACGTCGTCGCCAACGCCGGCATCACCCGCGACAACCTGATCTCGCGCATCACGGTCGAGGACTGGGAGCGCGTGATCGAGGTCAACCTCGGCGGCACGTTCCACGTCTGCAAGGCCGCCTCGCGCAAGCTGCTGCGCAAGCGGCGCGGCAGCATCGTCACGATGTCGAGCGTCGTCGGCCTGCACGGCAACTTCGGTCAGACGAACTACGCGGCCTCGAAGGGCGGCGTGATCGCACTGACGAAGGCGCTGGCCAAGGAGGTCGGCTCGCGCGGCATCCGCGTCAACTGCGTCGCGCCTGGCTACATCGCCACGGAGCTGACCGACGTCCTCAGCGAGGACATCCGCGACGTCCTGCTCGGCCAGACGCCGCTCGGGCGCCTCGGCGAGCCCGAGGACATCGCCCGCACCGTGCGCTTTCTGCTCTCCGACGATGCCTCGTTCATCACCGGGGCCATCCTGTCGGTCGACGGCGGCCTGGGGATGTGACGGTGCGCCGCGTCGTCATCACGGGCATGGGGACGGTCAACCCCATCGGCAACAGCATCGCCGAGTTCGACGTCGCGCTGCGCGAGGGCAAGCCCGGCGGTGCGCTGATCACGGCATTTGACATCGAGGACAGCCCGGTCAAGATCGGCTGTGAGGTCAAGGGTTTCGATCCCGAGTCGGTGATGGAGCGGAAGGCGGCCCGCCGCACGAGTCGCTTCATCCACCTCGCGGTGGGAGCGGCGAAGGAGGCGGTCGATTCGTCCGGCCTCGACATCCGCGCTGAGGGCGACCGTGTCGGCACGTCGATTGCCAGCGGTATCGGCGGCATGGACATGCAGCTGGCCGCGCATGAGCACTACCTCGATCGCGGCATCGGACGCTTCTCGCCGTTCTGGACGCCGGGCATCATCCCCAACATGGGCGCGGGCTACGTGTCCATGGAGTTCGGGACGCGCGGGCCGCTGGCCTCGTCGAGCACGGCGTGTGCGGCCTCGTCGATGGCCATCGGCGACGCCGTGATGTACATCCGCGGCGGTCTCGCCGACGCGATGCTGGCCGGCGGCT
>JBIIFR010000158.1:0-4358 GCA_044237215.1 Gaiellales bacterium | reverse complement strand
CCGCAGCCGGCTCGACGGCCTTCGGCGTGTACGCCGACGGCACGGTTGCCGTCACCGCCCCGGGCGAGCTGCTCGAGATCCGCTGTGAGCGCCTCGTGCTCGCCACGGGCGCGCACCTCCGCCTGCCGCCGCTCCTCGGCAACGACCTGCCCGGCGTGCTCCACCTCGATGCGCTCGTGCGCTACCTGGAGCAAGGCGCCAACCTGCGTGCCACCCGGGTCAGCGTCATCGCGCCAGCCGACCGGCACGCGGCCATCAGCGCCACCCTTGCCGGCCGCTGCACGATCGTCCACCTGGACGCTCTGCTGCCGACACGCATCACCGGACGCGGCCGCGTGCAGGCGATTGCCGTGGGTGGTCGCACCCTCGATTGCGATGTCGTGGCGCTGGCGCTCGATCAGCCGGCCATTGAACTGGCCCTGCTCGCGGGGGCGCGCGGCGTGCTCGGCCCAGGCCCCCTCCCGGTCGTGCTGCCCGAGGACCTGCCCGACTGGGTCGAGCTACGCGGGCGCGCCGCCACGCAGCCCGAGCTCGCCGGCTGCGCGTCGCACCGCGATGCGTTTGTCTGCCCGTGCGAGGACGTGCGCGTCCGTGACCTCGACGCCGCTGTCACCAGCGGCCTGCGCGACGTCGAACTCATCAAGCGCCGCACCGGCGCAATGACCGGTTCGTGCCAGGGCAAGGTCTGCCAGGGAGCGGTCCTGACCGCCCTGCGCGACCTCGGCGTCGAGCCGCGCCCCATGACCCCGCGCCCCTTCGCGCGCCTCACCCGACTCGCCGACCTCGCCTGCGCCCATGACGCCTAAACACGTCGTCATCGTCGGCGCCGGCATCGCCGGCCTGGTCGCGGCACTCGAGGCGCAGGCCAGTGGCTGCACCGTCACCGTGCTGGAGCGCGGCTACCCCGGTGGTGGCAACTCCGGTCGCAACGTGGGACGCATTCGCCGGATGCAGCTGACCGAGGAGCTGACGCGTATCTCGATCGCGGCGAGCGACTACTGGCTGCGCATCGACACGCTGCTCGGCGGGCGCAACCCGCTGCTGTTCCCAACCACTTACGCGCTCGTGCTGTACGGCGACGACGAGGCGACGCACCTTGGCGCTCTCGAGCCGATGTGGCGTGCCACCGGCATCGATGCCCGCCTCCACGACAGTGCAACGACGCTCGCGCGCGTCCCGATCCTCCGCGGCGGGGAGCGCCCCGTCGGCTCGGTGCTTTCCTCAGCGCACCTCGTCCACCACGACGCAGCCGTCCACGGCGCCTACCTCGCGGCGCGCGAGCGGGGCATCGACGTGCGACTCGGTGTGGAGGTCCTCGGCTTCGACGTCGTTGGCGGTGCGGTCGTAGCGGTCGAGACGACCAGCGGTCGCATCGAGACCGACGCCGTGATCAACGCGGCCGACTCGCACGCGCGCGGACTCGCCGAGACCGCCGGCGTATCGGTACCGACGCACCCGATGCGGCGCGAGGCGCTCGTGACGCACTCGATCAAGCCGATCATGGACCAGGCCGTGACGTTCTACCGTCCCTTCGAGGGCTGGTTCAACCAGACGCTACGCGGCGAGATCGTGGCGGGCGTCACCGACCCGGACGAGCCCGTGGGCTTCAACCACGACTCGAGTCTCGCGTTCGCGACGCGCACCGCCTCGCTGCTCGCGCTCAAGGCGCCGTCGCTGATGGGACTGCACGCCGTGCGCCAGTGGGCTGGCACGTACGAGTACACGCCCGACCGCAGCCCGATCGTTGGCGCCTACTCCGGCGTCGAGGGTCTCTACGGCCTGCACGGCTGGTCCGGTCGCGGCATGCTGCTGGCACCCGTGTGCGCGTCGCTCCTCGTCCGGGAAATCACGACCGGCACACGCGACCCGCTGATGGCGCCGTTCGCCCCGCAGCGCTTCGATGGCGTCGAAGACGAGGCGGGACCGCACGTCGACTATTACGGCGGCTATGCCTCGGCGGAGGCGGCGTCGTGAACGTCCGCCGTGTAGCGCGCCACAACGCCACTCCACGAGCTGATCGTGGCCTCACGGTGCACGATCATCGCATCGCGCGCCTGCGCCGCATCGCCCGCCAGCGCGGCATCGAGCAGGACGCGATGCTCACCCTGCGCGCGTGCCATCCGGCCGGGCTCCTCGCCGAACAGGCTGCGCTGCCGGCGGGCCAACCACGCGCTGTCCCAGAGTCCGCCGATCAGCTCGGCGAGCGTCTCCCCGGCCCCGGATTCCAATGCCTCGTGGAAGTCGCGGTTGGCACGGCTGAACGCCGCGGAATCGTCGTTTGCCACCGCGGCGTCGGCCGCCGCGTACGCGCGCTCCGCTCGTGTGAGCGCTCCCGGCGGGAGCGTCGGCACCGAGCGCTCGACGGCCAGAGCCTCCAGCCACATGCGCGCCGACACCCGCTCGAGCACGTCGGCCAGCGAGATCTCGGTGACCGTCGCACCCCGGTGGTCCTGGATCTCCACCATGCCGTCGCGTTGCAGCATTCTCAGCGCCTCGCGCACCGGCATTTCGCTGAGACCAAGCTCATCACCGAGCTCGCGCAGGCGCAGGCGCGTCCCCGGTTCCAAACGCCCGTCGGTGATCCGCGCGCGAATCTCCTCGTAGGCGTAGGCGCTCTTGACCGTGGGAGCGGAGGCCATCGGCCGAAGCATAGTGATTCGATATCCGATCAAAACGGAGGACGAGAATGAGCATCGAGAAGATCGCGATCGTGGGCGGCGGTATCGTCGGCACGGCCTGCGCGTACTACTTGGCCCGTGAGGGCAAGCAGGTGACCTTGTTTGAGGAGACCGTTGTCGCCCACGGGGCCTCCGGACGCAACCCCGGCTTCGTCTGGCTGCATACGCGCAACCCCGGCTTCGGGCGCGAGGTGGGCCTCGCCGGACGCGAGCTCTACGACACGCTCAAGGACGAACTCCCGCTCGACTTCGAGTTCCGCGCCAGCGGCGGCATCATCTTCTACACGACGGAGGAGCAGGGCGTGATCGTCCGCGAATTCGTCGAGTCGGTGCAGGCCGACGGCTACCCAATGGAGCACATCGACGGCGCCGAGGTGCGGCGGATGGTGCAGCCGATCCGTCAGGACGTGCTCGGCGCCTCCTACTGCCCGGCCGATGCGTGCATCAACACGCCGCTGCTCGTCCGGTCGTTTGCCGAGGGCGCACGACAGGCGGGCGCGGACATCCGCGAGGGTGTCGCCGTGCACAGCATCATCAAGGAAGGCGACCGCGTCGTCGGCGTCGAGACCGCAGAGGGCCGCTTCGAGGCCGACGCGGTCGTGCTTGGCGCCGGTGCCTGGGCACGCAAGCTCGCCGATACCGTCGGCATCCAGCTGGGCGTTGGCGGCGAGCGCCTGCAGGTCGCGGCGACGATACCGGTGCCGGAGATCAAGGTCGAGCCGCTCGTCTACGGCCCGCTCGTCACCAAGCAGTACCGCCTCTTCCGCGATCTGCCGAGCTGGAATGCGGAGCACTTCACGGAGCCCTACGAAGACGAGGCGAACATCGAGGTGCTCGAGCTGCTGGCGCAGCGCAAGAACGGCGAGATCCTGATGGGCTGCGCGATGGACTATCCGGACGAGATCGACCTCCGGCCGACGGTCGAGGGCCTGGCCCGCTCGCTGCAGTCGATCGTCCAGGACTTCCCGGGATTGCGCGACGTCGCCGTCGATCGAGTCTGGGCCGGCGTCCTGCCGTTCACCAGCGACACCGCTCCGATCATCGACGAGCCGATCCCCGGCCTCTTCCTCGGCGCGGGGCACGTCTACGGGAACGCCGCCGGACCGATGACGGGCAAGTTGATCACGCAGCTGATCCTCGAGCAGGAGCCCGAGCTCGACCTCACCGAGGTCCGCTTCGACCGCGCGCTCGAGATGCCCGGTTCGGGTGTCGCCGTTCGCTGGTAGGTAGGGCGCCTAACGGCGGTCAGGCCTGCCGAGCGGCGGTGCCGCAATCAGCTTTGCTTTGGTGCCAGGCACCAAAGCAAAGCTGCATGCCGATCAGGACGTGCGGCCCGACCGCCAGTCGAGCAGCGCCTTGAGACCGTCGAGCGGCCACTCAGGGCCAGAGGTGCCGTAGATGAAGAACGTGGCGCCGGCAGCGATGAACTGCTCGAGCTTCTCGTTGAGCTCGCCGGCGTCAGCCGGAATCTCCTCGGCGTTGAGCATGATGCTGCGCTCGATCTCGGCCGGGTCGCGACCCACCGTGGCGCAGTGCATGTCGAGGACCTCGCACTTGTGCCGAATCTCATCGGGCGAGCCGAAGCCGTGCCAGATGTCGGCGTGCTGCGCGACCAGCTTGAGCATGACCTTCTCGCCACCGCCGCCGATCATGATCGGGATCTTGCCGCGCACCGGCGGC
>JBIIFR010000157.1:0-4381 GCA_044237215.1 Gaiellales bacterium | reverse complement strand
CGCGGCCCGCGCGCAGGATGCAGCGTGTGGTGACGCCCTCAGCGGTGTCCCGATCGCGTACAAGGACCTGCTCTCCACGAAGGACGTCCCGACCACGGCAGGGTCGCGGATCCTCGAGGGCTTCGTCCCGATCCAGGATGCCGACGTCGTCGCCCGTGGCAACGAGGCCGGCCTCGTCAGCCTCGGCAAGACGAACCTCGACGAATTCGCGATGGGCTCCTCGACGGAGCACTCGGCCTACGGGCCCACGCACAACCCGTGGGACCTCACGCGCGTCCCCGGCGGCTCGTCCGGCGGCTCGGCTGCCGTGGTCGCCGCCGGCTGCGCCCCGTGGTCGCTCGGCACTGACACCGGCGGCTCGATCCGCCAGCCTGCCGCGTTCTGTGGCCTCGTCGGCCTGATGCCCACGTACGGCACGGTCTCCCGCTTCGGCGTGATCGCCTTCGCGTGCTCCCTCGAGCAGGTCGGGCCGATGACGCTGACGGTGCGGGATGCCGCGCTGCTGCATCAGGTCATCGCCGCCGACTCGCCCAACGACGCCACCTGCACCGGGCCGCGCGACGCGATCGAGCTGCCCACCGCCGGACGCTTTGACGGCCTGCGCTTCGGCGTGCCGTGGGCCGAGCTCGAGGAGGGTGTCGAGCCCGGCATCCGTGCGCGCTTCGACGAATCGCTCGCGATCGCGAAGGGCCTCGGCGCCGAGATCGTCGACGTCGAGCTCCCGTACTCCCGGCACGGCCTCGCCGCGTACTACGTGATCGCGCCTGCCGAGGCCTCCGCCAACCTGTCCCGCTTCGACGGCGTCCGCTACGGCCTCCGCGTGGACGGTCCCGACATCCGCTCGATGTACGAGGCCACGCGCGACGCCGGCTTCGGGCCCGAGGTGAAGCGCCGCATCATGATCGGCACGTACGCCCTGTCGGCCGGCTACCACGACGCCTACTACGTGCAGGCCCAGCGCGTCCGCACGCTGATCCGCCAGGACTTCGACAACGCCTTCGCAGGGGTCGACGCGATCCTGCTGCCCACGGCGCCGACGACGGCCTTCCCGATCGGCGCTCGTCTCGACGATCCGCTCGCGATGTACGCCAACGACATCTTCACGCTGCCGGTCAACCTCGCGGGCATCCCGGCGCTGTCCCTGCCGAACGGCCTCAGCGAGGGGCTGCCGAGCAGCCTCCAGCTGATCGGCCCAGCGCACTCCGAGAACCTGCTGCTGCGCCTCGGCGCCGCGTTCGAGGCTGAGCACGCGTTCGATCCGGTGCCGCCGTCCTTGCGGAGCGGCGCATGAGCGCGGCCTGGCAGCGGGATGGCTACGAGGCCGTGATCGGCCTCGAGATTCACGTGCAGCTGAACACCGCCTCGAAGATGTTCTGCGCCTGTCCGAACCAGTTCGGTGACGAGCCCAACACCAACGTCTGCTTCGTGTGCCTCGCGCACCCCGGCGCGCTGCCGGTGGCCAACGCCGAGGCCGTGCGTCAGTCCGCCCGCGTGGGGCTGGCGCTCGGGTGTCGCATCCCCGACAGCTCCGAGTTCAGCCGCAAGCAGTACTTCTACCCGGATAGCCCGAAGGCGTACCAGATCAGCCAGTACGACCAGCCGCTGTGCGCGGAGGGCCTGTTTCGCGTGCCGGGCACCGACGGCTTCGAGGTGCGCATCACGCGCGCCCACCTCGAGGAGGACGCGGCCAAGATGATCCACGCTGGCGGCGATAGTGGCCGCATCTCGGGCTCGGCCGGCTCGATCGTCGACTTCAACCGCGTTGGCACGCCACTGCTCGAGATCGTCACCGAGCCGGATCTGCGCTCGCCCGAGGACGCGCGGCGCTTTCTGACCCTGCTGCGCGCCACGGTCGTCGCGATCGGCGCGTCCGAGTGCGACATGGAGAAGGGCTCGTTGCGCGTCGACGCGAACGTCTCGCTCCGGCCGATCGGCTCCACCGAGTACGGCACCAAGACCGAGTTGAAGAACATGAACTCCTTCCGCTTCCTCGAGCGCGGCGTCGAGGCCGAACTCGAACGCCAGCTCGGTCGACTGCAGGCCGGCGAGCAGATCGAGCAGGAGACTCTGCACTTCGACCCCGCCAGCGGCACGCTGTCCTCGCTGCGCTCCAAGGAGCAGGCGCACGACTACCGCTACTTCCCGGAGCCCGACCTGCTGCCCGTCACGCAGGACCGGGACGCTCTCGCCGCGCTTGCGGCCGACCTGCCCGAGCTGCCCGTGGCGCGCTTCGAGCGCCTCCACGCAGCCGGCATCGTTGAGGCGACCGCGCTGGTTCTGGCCACCGACACCGAGCTCGCCGCCTACTTCGACGACCTCGCCGCCCGCACGGGCGACGTCAAGCTGGCCTCGAACTGGGTGATGGGCGAGCTGCAGGCGCATCTCAACGCCGATGGCCTGTCCGCCGCGGCGAGCCCCGTCACGCCGGCGCGGCTGGCCGAGCTGATCACGCTCGTCGCCGACGGCACGATCAACCAGACCGCCGCCAAGGAGGTGTTCGCCGCCCTCGTCGAGGATCCCGGCGCCACGGCCGCGGGCGTGGTGGAGGAGCGCGAGCTCGCCCAGGTCGGGGGCGATGACGCGCTCGGCGAGATCATCGACGCCGTCCTCGCCGCGCACCCCGATGAGGTCGAGGCCTTCAAGGGCGGGCGTGAACAGGTGATTGGCTTCCTGGTCGGCCAGTGCATGAAGCAGAGCGGTGGCCGCGCCGACGCGAAGGCGTTGCAGGGCCTTCTGCGCGCACGTCTGAGCGCGTAGCGATGCGCGCAATCCGCAGGCGCGGGTAGCATTCGCTGGCGTACAGACGGGAGAAGCGCATGCAGTCCGACAAGATCTGGTTCGACGGAGAGCTCATCGATTATGAGGACATGAAGGTCCACGTTCTCACGCATGCCCTGCATTACGGCTCCGGCGTCTTCGAGGGCATCCGTGCCTACGAGACCGACCGCGGTCCCGGTGTCTTTCACCTGAGCGATCACGTCGCCCGCCTGCGCCGCTCTGCCAAGCAGTACTTCATGCAGATCCCGTTCTCTGACGAGCACATCGGCGAAGCGATCCACGAGACGATCGCGGCCAACAAGCTTCCCTCGTGTTACATCCGCCCGCTGGTCTTCCGCGGTGCCGGTGAGATGGGCGTCAATCCGCTCAACTGCCCGGTGCACACGATGATCGCTGTCTGGAAGTGGGGCGCGTACCTCGGCGACGAGGCGATCAAGAACGGCATCCGCTGCATGATCTCGTCGTGGCGCCGCATCGGGCCCAACATGATTCCGGCGACGGCAAAGGCCTCGGGTCAGTACCTCAACTCGCAGCTCGCGAAGATGGAGGCCCTCAAGCACGGCTACGACGAGGCCATCCTCCTTAATGAGGCCGGCCTGATTGCCGACGGCTCCGGCGAGAACGTCTTCGCCGTGATGAAGGGCAAGCTCTACACGCCGCCGATCAGCGCTTCCTGTCTGCCGGGTATCACGCGCCACGCAGTGATGGAGATGGCCGAGACCATCGGCATCGAGACGGTGGAGCGCGAGCTGACGCGCGCCGAGCTCTACTTCGCCGACGAGGTCTTCTTGACGGGCACGGCCGCCGAGGTTACGCCGGTGGCGTCGCTCGACGACCACCACATCGGCAAGGGCCCGATCACGCAGCAGATTCAGGACATCTTCTTCGCGACGGTGCACGGCAAGCACGAGCTGTCGACGACGTACCTCGAGTACCCGAAGGGCGCGTGAGCCCCGCCGGCGAGCCGATCCCGCTCGCGCAGCCCGACGTTGGCCCGCGCGAGGAGGAGTTGGTCCTTGAGGTGCTGCGCTCGGGCATGCTCTCGCTCGGTCCGATGGGGCCGCGCTTTGAGCGCGCCTTCGCCGACTGGGTCGGCACGAAGCACGCCGCCGCCGTCTCCAGTGGCACGGCCGGCCTGCACCTCGGGCTGGTGCGCGCCGGGGTCGGCCCCGGTGACGAGGTCATCACCTCGCCGTTCTCGTTCATCTCGTCGGCCAACTGCGCGCTGCACGCCGGTGCCGACGTCGCCTTCGCCGACATCGATCCCGTCACGTTCAACATCGATCCCGCCGCGCTCGAGGCCGCGATCACGCCACGCACCAAGGCGATCGTGCCGGTGCACATCTTCGGTCAGCCCTGCGACATCGAGGCGATCTCCGCGATCGCCGAGCGTCACGGGCTCGCGATCGTCGAGGATGGGGCAGAGGCGCTCGGTGCGGTCCGTCAGGGTCGCAAGATCGGCACCCACGGCGCGCCCACGATCTTCGCGTTCTACCCCAACAAGCAGATGACGACGGGCGAGGGCGGGATCGTCACGACCGACGACGATGACGTGCTCGAGGACATCCTCAGCCTGCGCAACCAGGGCCGGGCCGACTCGGGT
>JBIIFR010000156.1:0-4451 GCA_044237215.1 Gaiellales bacterium | reverse complement strand
AACGGAGCGCCGATCCTCAAGGGCGGCCTGCTGCCCAACGATGGCATCGCCATCTTCGGGGCGGAGGATGCCCAGTACCGCGTGCGCATCGCGACGCTCGGCGGGGCCTTCTCGCCCGACGGCCTGCGCGCGATGTACCCGAACGAGTACCGCCGGTACTTCCAGCTCGTGGCCCGCTCCGCAGCGGGCAAGCTCGTGCCGCTGATCAAGGCGAACCATGAGTACCTCATCGACGGCGAGCCGATCACCGTGGTCGGCATCGCCGACCGCACCGTCAAAGCCACCCCCGCGCAGTTCAACAAGTGCCTGCAGGACGACAGCGAGAACCAGATCGACATCGTGCTGAAGGGCAGCGAGGCCGCCATGCGGAAGCTGATCGCCGTGCGACTTCCCGCCCAGGGCAACGGCTACCGCCCGCTCTACAACGACGGCGGTCCCGGCTCCACGCCGCAGGTAGGGGTGCGCTACACCGCGCCGAGCCCACGTCAGACGATGCGGCTGATCAACGGGCTCGACAACCCGCTGCAGACGACGTTCATCCGGCCCACCACGAGCGATTCCTGACCCTGCGCCGGCTCGGCCCACCATGACCAACAATCCGCGTACCGACACCGTCTCCAGCCAGTACGCGCGCTGGGTCTATCCCGAGCCGATCGTCGACGTGCCCGCGTGGGTCGAGACCAACTGGCAGTGGCCCGACCCGAGCCACTCGCACCGGCTGTTCTGGCCGAGTCGCGAGACGGCGGACGACCTCGACATCCTCGTCGCCGGCTGCGGCACGAACCAGATGATTGACATAATTGCCCGATCTATTCAGCATCGTTAATCGGAATAATCCGATTAGTCGTGCATGAACTGATCGACCAGCGACTCGGCGAACGTCGTGTCCGCCGTGCGGTAGGCCAGCTGCGTCATCCGCCAGGAGTCCGACAGGTAGAAGCGCTCGTACAGCTCGCTGCGGCCGCCGAGGTCCGAGCCGATGAAGTCCCAGGCCAGCCGGAACAGGCGGACGCGATGCTCGGCGTCACCACCGGCCGACTGGAAGTACTTCTCGATGTCGCCGCGGATCGGCGAGTTGAAGTCGGCCTCCGACGGCGTCGCCATGAACGAGCCTCCACCGATCAGCTGGAGCAGCTCGTGCGTCTGGGGCAGCCACTTCGGCATCTCGCCGCGCAGCGCCATCAGCGGACGGTCGTGCGGATACCAGACGCCGTGGCCGTCGAGGTACGAGTCGGCCTCCGCCGCGACGAGCGCCGAGCGCGTGAGCTCCGTCATGTTCCAGATCTGGCCGAGCTTCTCCTGGATGTGGTCGAACCGCACCACGCCCGTCGTCTGCGCGATGGCGTGGCCAAGGCCGAACGCGAACATCAGCTTCACGTAGGCCCGCGTGAAGGCCTGGTGCATGATGTGGCCGCGCCAGCCCGAGTCGGTGATGACCTCGGAGTAGCCGACGATGTCACCGTCGAGAAACACGCGATCGTGGGGCACCAGGACGTCGTCGAAGATGACGACCGCATCCATCTCGTCGAAGCGCGCGCTTAGCGGATAGTCGAACGTGCTCTTGGGCTTCGAGAACGAGTCGCGGCAGATGAAGCGCAGCCCCGGCGTGCTCATCGGGATCGCGAAGGCGAGGGCGTACGCCTCGTCGCCCGGCTTCAGGTCCGACCCCGGATAGACCGAGATCTCATCGGAGAACGGCGCCAGCGTGGCGAGCATGCGAGCGCCGCGGACGATGATGCCCTCGCTCGTCTCCCCCACCTTGTGCAGCGCGATCTCGCCGCCGAGCTGCTCGGTCTCGGACTTCGAGCGATCGGCGACCGGATTCATGATCGCGTGCGTCGTCGAGAGGTCCAGATCGCGCATCAGCCGCTGGTAGTTGACGATGTTCTCGGCACCACGCTCGTTGCCGCGTCGCGCCCATACCTCGGAGGCGCCGGCGAAGCAGGCGAAGGTGACGTTGAGGTAGTCGGGGACGCGGCCCATCATCCCGCCCGTCGCCGCCGCGATGATCTCCATCGAGGCGCGGCGCTTCATCAGATCCTCGCGGCTGCGGGGAATCAGGTGCGTGCGGTTGACCAACTTGCCGTCGTCGGGATTCGGCGCGAGGCAGACCTCAGCGTGCTCATGCTGCGTGTCGTAGACGCGCGCGACGGCCTCGGCACCCGGGCGCAGCAGCTCGTGGTCGAGCGGGTTGGTGACGCACTCGCCGCCGATCCAGATCTCGCGATCGCGGTCGTTGCGCAGGCCCTCGAGGAACTGCGCTCCGGTGCGCGCCGCCACGTTGGAACTGGTCTCGGTTGCAGCCATCGAAAGGGTCCTCCAGAGCGATTGGATCCATTATCCAATCTGCATCGGACGGTGTCAAGGAGACAACCCCGTGCGTGCCGTACGCTTGCAGTCTCAGGAGGAACGCATGGCGAAGCAGACAGGGCCGGTCGCGCCCTACATGGCAGTGGGGCTCTCGACGGTCGTCCGGGGCATCTCGAAGCGCAGCGAGATCGCGCGCAACCTCGACGTCATCGAGGACGCGATCCACGCCGCCGTCTCGATCATCGGCATCAACATGCCCGTCCGGCTGATCGCCCTCGCCGAGGGCGCGCTGACGGGCTTCACCGACGAGATCTTCGACATTCCCCACACCACCGCCGCGCGCGACCTCTTCATCGACCTGCCCGGACCGGAGACGCAGCGCCTCGGCAAGCTCGCCAAGCAGTACAACACGTACATCGTGGTGCAGTGCAAGGCGCGCCTGCCCGAGGTGATGGACGACCGCTTCTTCAACATGCTGTTCGTGATCGGCCCGAACGGGAAGATCGTGCACAAGGCCGCCAAGAACCATCTCTGGTGCCGCGAGCGCTCCACCACCCCGCACGACGTCCACGACCGCTGGGTCGAGGTCTTCGGCGACGGCCTCGACGCCTTCTACCCCGTACTCAAGACCAAGGACATCGGCAACCTCGGCACGATCTGCTGTTCCGACGGCGAGTACCCCGAGGCGCTCCGCGCGCTCGCCTTCAACGGTGCCGAGGTCGTCTACCGCCCCAGCGAAGCCGTGCCGATGACGCAGACCGGCCCCGACCCGGGCGGCACGTGGCTCCTGCAGAACCGAGCACACGCGCACTTCAACTCGCTGTACATGGTCTGCCCGAACGTCGGCCCCGTCTACGTGCACCCGAAGATGGAGCAGCCGTACGACATCGGCGGCGGCAACGGCCACATCGTCGACTTCCAGGGACAGGTGCTCGGACTGTCGCAGAGCGGCATGAACAGCTTCTGCGCCGGCATCATCGACATCGAGGCGCTGCGCAACTTCCGCGCGATGAACCTCAACTCCAACTGGATGAAGGATCTGCGGACCGAGCTGTTCAAGGACATGTACGACGAGCCGATCCATCCGAAGAACCTGTGGCTGGAGAACGAGCCGGCGTCACACGCCGAGGTCGACGAGATCTACCGCGGCAACATCAAGCGCCTGCAGCAGCGCGGCGCCTGGACGCCGCCCTTCACTCCGCACGAGGGCGCGCGCTACATCCCCGCCATGCCGGGTGATCCCGGTGCGGCGTGGGAGCTTGCCAAGGCCGAGCTGTGGGACGACGAGGGCCAGACGACGTAGCCGGGCGACGCCGCGCCCGCCGGCCCACTGGCGTTCCCCTTAGAATCCGCCTCATGGTCACTGCCTTCGTTCTGATCGATGTTGAGCGCGGCCGCCTCGGTGAGGTGGCCGACCGGCTCGCCGCGACGGCCGGCGTCGCCGAGGTCCACTCGGTGGCCGGCCGCTACGACCTCGTCGCCATCGTCCGCGTCACCTCGAACGAGGCGATGGCCGACCTCGTCACCTCGGGCCTCCTGGCCATCGACGGCATCGTCCACACCGAGACGCTGCCGGCCTTCCGCGCGTACTCGCGCCACGATCTCGACGCGATGTTCGAGCTCGGCGCCGAGTAGACGGCAAATCTGGATCCGGATCCAGATTTACCGTTTTCGTGCAGATCTGGATCCGGATCCGAATTTGCCGTTTTCGTGCAGATCTGGATCCGGATCCAGATTCGCCGAGTAGACGACGGTTTTGGACCCGGGTCCGAAAACGTTAGGATCGACGGCATGGCGGCGATCACGCGACTCGCGGCGGTCGCCGGCAAGCCGGCCGTCAAGGTGCACCTCGACGGAGCGTTCTGGGCGACGTTGCCGGCCGGGCTGGTGGCCGATGCGGATCTCCACGTCGGGCTGGAGCTGACGCCGGCGCGCTGCGAGGAGCTCGAGCGGCAGCGGGACGGCGCCGCGGCGCTCAGCTACGCGATCCGCTCGCTCGACTTCCGGATGGCCTCGCGCGGGCAATTGCGTGACCGGCTGGTCCGCAAGGGCCACGACGAGGCGACGATCGAGCAGACGCTGGATCGCTGCGCCGAGATCGGAGCGCTCAACGACCGCGTGCTGGCGGCGACGCGCGCGCG